>CALZJV010000312.1 GCA_945787595.1 uncultured Desulfobacterales bacterium
GATTTTCATATTCAAATAGGCGGGCAAGAAGGATAATTAAACGATTGTTCGCCAGCATGAAGGAATTTTTCAAAAAAATTTAGGTAGAAATCGCTTTTTGTTGTCCAATTCCTCAATCAATATAATTCCTATTAGATATTATGGATAAAATATCTATTTTATATCAATATGTTTTGGTTTGAAGTTGAAGTCAGCAATTGAAGATTCAACGGCTATGAATCTAATCTTTTCGCATTGGCAGAAAACGGTGTATTTGCAGTTCTAATCTTTCCTTCACTGATTTTTAACAAAAAAATGGCGGGCACAACATATTGTGGTCCGCTTTTTTGTCATGATTTAAGATATCTCAATATATCCCAAAGTAAAAAGATGAATTTAGGCGCTATGTTGATTACGTAAAATTTTGATTTGCAAATTTTTACGATTTCTTGCCAATATGTGTAAATTCGCAATAATTCATATATGTTAGGGTTATCTTAAAAAAAATCAAGGTGCCCTAAGGTTCGGATACATAGCGGTTGCGTTGCCAGCAGCCTGAGAACCGGGAAAGATGATATCATAAATTTTTACGACGATTGTTAATTTCTACTTTATTGGAGATATATCAGGATTTATTCAAAATCCTATCACCCCAACATATTATATGGCCTTATCAAAGAAAACAGGTTCCGACCCGAAATTAATGCCGAAGGATCAGTTACACAAGGTCCAGATTTGATCAATAAAATCATGTCATAACGATTATTTAACCCATCACCTACTTCCCCACCGGGCAGGCGGGCAGGATAGCTCACATCCCCTGCAATACTTGACGTAATAATTAGGTCGTTTATCGCCTTGCGGTTTCAATTTGACACCTTCTTCAAATTCATCGATCGCCTGCAGAACTTCCTGATGTTTTTCATCGCCCGCCGGTATGGCCATAACTGCTTCCTCAATATCTTTTTCCATCTTCACGTTGCAGGTCACCCGATCATAGGTTCCGTTGATACCGGGCAATATGGA
Source organism: uncultured Desulfobacterales bacterium (assembly GCA_945787595.1). The sequence continues at coordinate 1,006 of CALZJV010000312.1, forward strand.
TTGGCCCAGCTCATCGGCCGAATAGACGGTGTTTTGAAAAGCTTTTATGGGACAGGCTTTGCGGCAGGGTTGCTCGCAGCCTTCGCAGGGATTGAATTCAAGCGGGCCGGTGGCTTCTGCTTTCCGGTCCAGCAAAAGCGCCCGGAAACGGATGCGAGGGCCGTATCCAGGCGTGATCACAAGATTGTTCTTGCCAATACATCCTAAACCGGCCATCACGGCCGCATCTTTTAAAAAGATTCCGCCTTTTGAAATAAAATAAGGCAGTTTATAGGTTTTGACAGAAAATGTATTCTCAATCCATTCGGACAGTTTATTATTGATCCGGATGAGGATACGATTGCCAGGTGTTCCCTTACCGTCCCACCAGTCAAGTTCCGGTTTATCGGCGTTGTGTTCAACCCCGATCACTACTACAGATACTGCATCTGCTGGCCAGGCCACCGCGTGGGGCTTAACATCGTCTTTCGCTTCTCGCCAATGCACTTGGAGGTTCATACCGATTTTAGGATAGATCCGGTGGGAAGGCGACGCATTCAAAGATTCGACGCTGGCAACCCCGGCAATGGCTGCGCCCAATGATTTGGCTTTTTCAACAATTTTTTCAGTCAGCTCCGAGCTGGAAAGTGAATTCATGGCTTTGTCCTTCCATTTGTGATGCCTGCGCGATGGAACGGTGAGATTTCAAGTTGATACAACCAATCAGCTGATAGCACAAATTGTGCTTTGTTGGAAATATTTTAATGTGAAAATCAATATATGGTGGTTGGAGATCAGGCTGGAAAAGTCAGATACATTGAGTTCTGAACCTCAGCAAAATTGATGATATGTTATAGGGTCATGGATAAATGAATTTCTTATTATAATTGGCTTAGATTCATATCTCAAATCAATTTTCCCCCTCGAACCACCGCCGGCTCACCGCAGGTTGACCGATACCCAGCAGTTTGCCCACGCTTGTTCCGTTCATCCCTAATTCTCTGACCGCCCAATAACACACCAGACTCCTGGTCTTCACTCGCAGCGGCTGATTACCATGACTGTGGAAATGGGCACTTTGCCGGTTCGCAATATCAGATGAAAATGATTCGCTATCAGCGCCCAACCGTTATGGTCGTCCGCCTGTATAGGGCTGTAAAAAAGATCGAAAAGCCAAGTGATTGGTATCCATCGGCATTTCAAAAGTTTTTTCAACACTGCTTTTATACCGCTTATTTCTTGATAATCTTAGCCGATATCCGGAATTGTAAACACTTTTCGTTTCCAAAATCTTTCCTTCTGTATCAAGAAATGACACCCAAACTGATAATTGGTCATACCCACGCTTAGCTTTTGCCCTTATGCCTAATTTAATTATGCCGGGCTGCGTAACATATTGATATTCTAAAAAGACATCGTTTGACTCCCAGGATCCTGCGTGTGGACCACCTTGGAGTAAGGCAATACGATCCTTGGGCGCAACCCTCTGTAAACCTTGACAAGCAATTAATAAAATTGAAAGGAACAATAAACAGTATTTAAATGCCCCCATAGTTGCCTTCTTTAATTCCATTTAAGATCTCCTTGCAGAAAATAAAAACTTTTAGAAAATCGGTCTTAATGCAGTGCTTAGTGGTATATGTGTAATCCGCTGAAATGTATATCATTGCTGATATCAATACAGTAATAAAATAAGTACATAAATGGCGGTTGTCAGCTCAAGTAGATCTTAATTTTAATTATTACAATTACAAAGTTATCTTCTTTCAATTGCCAACCCCCCTAATCTTATTTTCTACAAATTTTCAACAAAAAGGCCTCAATACGCCTTGATTTGCTGCCTCTTATGGTTTATAAATAAAAAAGGGAATTCGGTTTAACTAACCGAATTCCCTTTAAATTATTTGGAGCCGACGTGCGGAATCGAACCGCAGACCTGCTGATTACGAATCAGCTGCTCTACCAACTGAGCTACGTCGGCCTTTGCTAATATCGATATAAGCTATATTATTAAAAAGTAGGGTAACCGTTCACAGGTTTGGGACTCCGCCCTCCGGGCTTCCGACTTCGCTCTTCGAGCTACGACGGGACAAGTCGACCCCACACGCAGGGTTCAACGTTCAGGGTTTAGAACAAAGAAGGCATAAAAGACCCGAAGTCTTCGTTAAAAATGCTCATTTTCCCAATTAATTGCCAAGTTGGCTCCAAATCTTGGATTAGGCTTGACGAAGCTGGCGCTTTTCTCGTAAATAGGCATCCCAAATGCAGTCCAGGGACGAGAATGGAACCCCTGGCCCAGACCTGGCATGTCAAGATGTGGTGATGGAATGCAAAGCCCATAGAATGTGAAAGCAATTTCATAGCCACATCACATCGCACTCTCCGAGGCCGCTTCCAGCCCGTAGGCTTCCATAGGCTTACAGGCCGGAGGGGAGGCCAGGGCGGGCTTGAACATTTGAACCCGTGAACGCTTATACCGTTTTAAATACTTGTTTTATGTTACCAAATCAAGAACTAATTTCAATTGAAACTTTATTCGAAAAGCTGCCTGAAAGAGATCGCGGCATCGAATGTATCGGGTTTTCCGGCGCAGAAACAGCTTATCTGATTTCCAAGATTTACCTACAACTCAGGGCATCCATTCTGGTGATCGTCTCCTCGGCCATAGAAGGGGAGCGTCTCATGGAAGACCTGGTGTTTTTTACCGGAAATCATGAGGTGCCGATCCTTTTTTTTCCACCCTACAATATTTTGCCCTTCAAATTTATTGCCTACCACAATGAAACCGCCGGTCATCGTATCAGTGTCCTCTACCGCCTACTGGAAAGCGGGGTTCCCTCGATTGCCAAACTAATCGCAGGCGGATATACCAAAGCGGCAATCGTTGAAGAACCAGGGGATTTCAGCATTCGAGGCGGGATCGTCGACATTTTCTCCCCGCTATACCCGGATCCATTGAGAATTGAGTTTTTCGGGGACCTGGTAGAATCCATCAGGGTTTTTTCGGCTTCAAACCAGCGAAAAATTAAGGATGTAGATGAGGCCGTGATATTGCCGGGAAAGGAAGTGATCCTGAATGAGGCGTCGCTACCTCTTATCATCAGCCGCATCAGGGCCCTGGCAAATGAACTCGAAGTCCCGGTGACGCATGCCAGAAATATCATCGATAAGATTAGAAATGATGGGGAATTGCCCGGGATCGAAAGTCTGATACCCCTAATTTACCCCCAGCTGGCCACGCTATTTGATTACATGCCCCAGGATTCACTGGTAGTGACCATCAATCCTGAAGAGCTGGAAAAGATTGCCAAAGAAACCGAAGAGCGGGTGACCATTAATTTTAATTCATCACGCGATGAGAAAAAATTATGTGTCGAACCTCGGCAACTTTACCTGCAATGGTCCCAGGCGGCAGCATTCATATCAGAAAGAAAACCGCTCACGTTCAAGATGCTTGATGTTTTGAAGACCGAAGATCAAAACCAGGTCAATCCTTACCAGTTTAAGGCGCCGATTGAAAATAACACCGACCTGAGCATGGAAATTAAAAATTCGCGGGAAAAAGAGCAACTGCTCAGGCCGCTGATGAAATGGTTGACGGATAAACAACTCTCCGGCTTGGCAACACTTGCCGTGTGCCAGACCCAATCCCAGGCCGCCAGGCTCGATTCCCTATTGGTCCCCTATGGTCTTCAGTTGACGCCTGTGAATCAGTTTGCGGAAATCAGCAATAACACAGGACAAATTTACATCTGCATCGGCCAGGTTTCCAGCGGGTTTGTGTGGCCGCAAGAATATCTGGCCGTCATCACCGATGATGAAATTTTCGGTGTGCGACATCATCGTCCTAAATCCTCCAGGGCCGAACCCCGCCCCCAGCTGCTTGATCTGCAGGAATTGAAACAAGATGATCTTATCGTTCACAATGACCACGGAATCGGCCAGTACGGTGGGCTTGTCAAATTAAGCATTGACGATATCACCAATGATTTTTTGGTCATCGCCTATCAGGGGGGAGATAAGCTTTATCTGCCGGTAGATCACATGGGCGTCGTGCAAAAGTACATGGGGGTGGACAGTATTGTGCCGGTACTCGATACCCTTGGCGGGAAATCATGGGAACGGGTAAAGGCCCGGGTAAAAAAATCGGCGGAAAAAATTGCCGGGGAGCTTCTTAAGCTATATGCTCGGCGCAACGTAGAGCGGGGCTATGCTTTTTCGTCGATCGACAGCTATGTTAAGGAATTTGAGGCGGGATTTACCTATGAGGAGACAGCAGATCAGCTCAAGGCGATTGAGGACGTGATCCGTGACATGCAAACACCGACCCCTATGGACCGCCTGGTCTGTGGCGATGTGGGCTACGGAAAAACAGAAGTTGCCCTGCGGGCATCCTTTTTAACGGTAAATGACGGCAAACAGGTTGCCATGCTGGTTCCGACCACCATTCTGGCCGAGCAACACTATGCAACCTTTTGCAGCCGGTTTGAGCAGTATCCGGTCAATGTTGCATGCTTAAGTCGTTTCCGTGCCCCTCGTGTGCAACGTGCCATCATCGATGATCTTAAATCGGGTAAGGTCGATATTGTGATCGGCACGCATCGGCTGCTGCAAAAGGATGTCGCCTTCAACGATCTGGGGCTTTTGGTGCTGGATGAGGAGCAGCGCTTTGGTGTCAAACACAAAGAGAAACTGAAGCGGTTAAAAAGCACGGTGGATGTCCTGGCACTGACGGCAACACCGATACCCCGAACCCTGCATTTGTCTCTGGTGGGGGTCCGTGATATCAGCATTATATCGACGCCACCTGAATATCGCAAATCGATCATTACCTATATCTCTGAATTTGACGACGCCTTGATTGCCGAAGCCATTAGAAAAGAGCTGAGGCGGCAGGGACAGATTTTCTTTGTTCATAACAATATTAAAAGCATTGACAGAATTGCAGGCAAATTGAAACGTCTGGTGCCCGAAGTACGGCTCGAGGTGGCCCACGGGCGTATGGCCGAAGATGAGCTGGAGCAGGCCATGTTTTTTTTCATGAACAAAGAAATTGACATGCTGGTGTGTACGACCATTATCGAATCCGGGCTGGACATTGCGTCTGCCAACACCATTATCGTCAATCGTGCCGACCGTTTCGGACTGGCCCAGATGTATCAGTTGCGAGGCAGGGTCGGACGCGCGGATGAACAGGCTTACGCCTATCTTCTTATTCCCCATGAAAGCCTGCTGGGTAAAGATGCTCAAAAACGCCTTAAAGTTCTAATGGAGCATCGGGATTTGGGCGCGGGCTTTCAAATCGCCATGAGCGATTTGAAAATCAGGGGAGGCGGAACTATCCTGGGTGCCTCTCAATCCGGACACATTGCCGCCGTTGGCTATGACATGTTCCTAAAGTTGATGGAAAGTGCCGTGGCCGAGGCAAAAGGAGAGACCCGGCTGGAACCCCTGGAGCCTGAAATCAACGTGAATTTGTCTGCCTTTTTGGCAGAATCCTATATTCCGGATATTGATCAGCGCATGTCGGCTTATCGCCGGCTGGCGAAGATGACGGAACTTCACCAAATCGGCGATTTTAAATCGGAGATGATTGACCGCTTCGGACCGCTGACGACGGAGGCGTCAAACCTGCTTTTGAAAATTGTGCTCAAGGTGCTGGCCAAAAAAGCAGGGGTTTCACGGTTGGATTTGACAGCCAAAAAGCTCATTCTTCAATTTTCAGAATCCCACCAGCGTAATCCCACCGCCATGGTTGAAATGATAACCGCTACCCCCAAACGGTTTGAGCTGTCGCCGGAGTATGTTTTGAAAGCCAGGCTGGAGGCCGGCAATTTAAACACTCAACTGGCCCAGGCCAAAATCCTCTTGAAAGAAATCGCACAGCGTGTTAACAGCTAAACGCTCAATAGGCTCTTCGTCCATTTTTTCTAACAACATGTTGTAAAGAAATGAAGGTTTCAGCAAATCACAAATAGCATTGATTGAAGATTGTCGATTGAATATTGAATAATTAAGGTCCGCCTCTCTCCGAGCGGTAAGCTCTACGAGCTGGAAGCCGGCGGGATCAATTATTAAAAAAAAGATCATAAAAAAGGCAGAGCGAAGCGACATCCACAAATCTTCAATCTTCAATCTTCATTAGTCAATTTTCCGCCGGCGGATTCGGGTTGGATTAAAGTAGGGATTGTGCGTCAACAAAGCGTTATCAGAAATTGTAATAAGATGATAGAGCGTTTCTTTAAAACCATATGGCTGATCGGGCCTGTTTCTTTTCTATTCTTTTTTTTAGGATGCGGAGAAGAAGGTTCTGGGTTGGGAAAGGAGGTGTTAATACGCGTTGGGGACCGGGTCGTGACCGTCCTCGACTTTAATGAGGCCTTTGAAATTTCCAAGATTGATCTCGGCTCCAGCACCAGCGAACAGTCCGAGGATTTGCCAAAGGCGCAATTAAGGCTTTTAAACGATTTAATCCTTGAGATGATTCTTCTTGAAAGGGCAGATGAGATTGGAATCAGTGTCACAGATGTCGAACTTGAAAGGGCTGTCGCCGCCATAAAAAGTGATTATCCCTCCGGGGAATTTGAAGAAACGCTGCTGGAGTTTGCCGTCTCTTATGAAACTTGGCAAAACCGGTTAAAGACCCGTTTAATCATGGAAAAGGTAATCGAAAAGGAACTTGAGAATCCGATCACGATTACCTCGGAGGACATCGCCGAGTATTACAAAGAGAATTTCCAGGGCAAGAAAGGTGAATCCGAAGAACCCCCGGCTGCGGGTGATATTAATGAGATAATTGTCAAACAGTTACGCCGGGAAAAGGCAGAAGAGGGCTATAAAGCCTGGATTGCAGAATTGAAAGCAAAATACGACATCGAATTAAACGGCGAGCAGTGGGAAAAAATCACAGGTTCCGGAAGTACCAAAGAAAATGAAACGACGAATAATGATTCTAAAAATGATTGATTCTAAAAAGCATTTCGCTCTGGGGCTTTTGTTTGTGTGCATTGTCACCACCATCGCAACCCGTGGCAGCGTTTACGCTCAAGATCCGGAAGTGATTGATCGCATTGTGGCGGTGGTCAACAGTGATATCATTACCCTTTACGATCTGAATCGGGCCTTCAAACCCTACGAGGAAAACATCAAAGCTCTGCGATATGCGCTGGAGAAGGAACGTCAAACTCTTTATCAGGTTCGCAAAGATCTGCTAGATCAGCTTATTGACAGTAAACTGGCCGACCAGGAAATCGAGCGCGCTCAAATTGCCGTTGACGAAAGGGAGATAGATCAGACCATCGAGCGTATAAAAGAGGCCCGCTCTATGACCGATGAACAATTGCGTGAAGGACTTACCCGCCAGGGAATGACCCTGGCGGAATATCGCAAGGAAATAAAAGAACAGATTCTTCGAACCAAACTGGTGAACCGGGAAGTAAAATCAAAAATCGTGATTACCAGGGAGGATATACAAGCATACTACGACAGCCATCAGGATGAGTATGGCGGAGAGAAGAAATATTATCTCTATAATGTATTTGTCAGGCTGTCTGCCGAGGCCGACACATCAGAAAGGGAAGACGCCCGGCGACTAATAGAAGGTGCTCTGGCAAAACTAAATCAGGGTCTTTCCTTTGAAGACCTGGTGGGCCAACTGGAGGGTTCATCCTCCCGGATTGAAGGTACTGAATTGGGATTGTACCGAATAGAGGAACTTTCCGAACAGCTGCGCGGAGCTGTTGCAAGTCTGAAAGTCGGTGAATTTTCGGAAGTGCTGGATACCGATTTCGGCCCCCAAATTATTTACCTGCAGAAGATCCAGGAAACACCTACCAAATCTCTTGATGAAATTGATTCCGAGATTGAAGAAATACTTTACAATGAATCGGTGGATAATAGATACCAGAACTGGCTGGATGAACTTCGCAAACGGTCCCTGATAAAAGTCATAAGCTAACTCTGCTTTGTCGCATTATCAGAGCAAAATGTTTTATTCGAATTTCAAAAGGTTGTAATGTTAATTCAGAAAATGATCTAAAGTTTGAAATGAACTAAAATGAGCTAAATTTGTGGTATTCTGCCAATTTTATAAAAAAAGATAGAGCGTAACGTTTCTTTAATTTTAGTCATTTTAGGCAATTTAGATCACTTTAGGCATTCGTTTATTCCGCTACATCAGTCTGTTATAACAAGGGGCTGAAGCAAAGATGAAAATGAAAAAGTAGAACCAATTAACTGTTTACTCCATGGAATCCGACAAAGAACCTCTATCATTCGGGCGATATTTGCAGGCCGTAAGGCTTGAAAAAAAGATCAGCTTGGAACAGGTCTCACAGCAAACACGTATCGGCCTGGGGAATCTCCTGCTTATCGAGCAGGAGGATTTCGAGCAGCTGCCTGTCGAAGTTTATGTAAAGGGATTTTTACGATCCTACGCTAAAGCCGTTGGCGCTGATGGTGATGAGGTGATTCGACGCTATGAATCACGTCTTGATGTCGCCCAAAAAATATCTGAATCAGAATCCTCCAGCAAAAAGCTAGCGCGCGGAATATGGCGAAAACTTCTGGTTTCGTTGGTTTTGCTTATTTCTATTATCGGGTTGTCCACCTTGGCTGTTGTTTTATATCGACACGCGCCGGACGCAGATAAACCAGCCGAGCAAAAGACCGCCGTCGAAAAGGAGCAGGCAGTCGATACAAAAGCCGAACAGCAGCGCCTTGAAACCGACTCCAAGCCCGCTAAAGCGGTTCCGGAGAAATTGTTGCTCCAAGTGACCGCAGTGGAAGATACGTGGCTGAAGGTCATCATGGACGAAAAGGGGTCCACCGAATACAATCTAAATTCCGGAGATCAAATTGAACTTGAAGCCACTACCGGGTTTAATCTGCTCATCGGTAATGCCGGTGGCCTAAAATTAAAACTCAATGACAAACCCGTTTCAATCCCCGGAAAAAGTGGGGAGGTGGTCACTATTGAACTTCCCTAACCCGGGTAAACCGGAATTGACTATTGTAGATTGTAGATTGAAGATTGAAGACTGAAGATTGAAGATTGAAGATTTGTGGATGTCGCTTTGCTCGGCCATTTTTATGATATATTTTAATAATTGATCGACCGCAGACGGACCTTAAATAGTCAATATTCAATCACTAAAAGATAGCGAAAATATTTCAATCCAATTTTTTAACACCAAATGCAAAAAAACACTTCTAGGATACTAAGTCCGGTCGAATAAGTTTTGATTCTTTAGATATGCCGATAGACAGCAACAAAATACTGGTTGACAGTGTCAAAAGACTATTACGACGCGGGGCGATAAGCCATCTTGCCAAGATCGTGAACAAAACCCATGGGGCCGATCTGTCGGTATTATTTCGCTCTCTGTCCATCAATCAGCAGCGTAAGCTGTTTGACATGATCACCGATGTCGAACAAAAAGGGATACTGTTTAGCGAGCTTGAGGAAGACATCTTCCAAGATCTTATAGAGGATATGCCAATTGGGGGCATCGTCGAGATTCTGGAAAACATGCCTGCCGATGATGTTGCAGACATCATCGGACGACTGCCGGAGGACAGGTCCCAAGATATTCTGGACAAAATGAAAACGGCGGAATCTGAAGAAGTCGAAGATCTTCTTCGTTACGATGATGATACCGCCGGCGGGATTATGGTTCCCGATTTCATCGCCTTAAAAGAGGATGTCACCGCCAGAGAAGCCATCGAATCGCTGCAAAAAGAACATTCAGATGTAGAGATGGCATTTTATCT
>CALZJV010000313.1 GCA_945787595.1 uncultured Desulfobacterales bacterium
ATTTGAAAAATTCATTTAGCTAAGTCCTTTAATGGATTATTGGGGTGGGTCCGCCAGTCTGCGTGTTCGGGGTTTACCACCTGTCCGGTACGGGGGTCGCTGCCTTCGGTTAAGGGCTTCATGGTAATGCAATCTTCAATGGGACAGACCTCGACACACAGGTTGCAACCGACGCATTCTTCGTCCTTAACGACAAACTTGCGCTCGCCGTCGACGGTATGGGTAATCGCCTGGTGGGAGGTGTCTTCACAGGCAATGTGACACTTGCCGCATTTGATGCACAGATCTTGGTCGATGTAGGCTTTTTCGATGTAGTTTAGATTCAGGTATTTCCAGTCTGTCACGGACGGTACGGCCTTGCCGACCAAGTCATGAACAGATGCCATCCCTTTTTCATCCAGAAAATTGTTCAACCCGTCAATCAGCCCTTCAACAATCTTGAAACCGTATACCATTGCTGCCGTACATACCTGAACGGTTGTTGCGCCTAGGGCAATAAAATCAACCGCATCTCGCCAGTTTGTTACGCCGCCGATGCCTGAAATAGGGATATCATGGCTGTCTGCGGTGCGGGCAATCTCGGCAACCATATTCAGCGCGATTGGCTTGACCGCTTCACCGCAATATCCGCCGTGCGTCCCCATGCCGTCGGTGGTGGGATACATCGTCAGCGAATCGTAGTCAACGCGCATGATCGAGTTGATCGTATTGATTAAGGAAACGGCGTCGGCGCCGCCCGCTTTGGCGGCCATGGCCGGATGAAGGATATTGGTGATATTGGGGGTTAACTTGACGATCACCGGAATCGAGGCGTGCTTTTTACACCATTCCGCGGTCATCTGGACATACTCCGGCACCTGCCCGACAGCGGACCCCATCCCTCTTTCGGACATGCCGTGCGGGCAGCCGAAATTGAGCTCGAAAGCATCCGCCCCGGTGTCTTCTATCATGGGGATATATTTAGCCCAGGACGCCTCGTTCATCGGCAGCATCACCGAGGCCACCAGCGGCCTGTCCGGCCAATCCCGCTTGATCTGCTTCATCTCTTTCAAGTTGGTCTGCAGCGGCCGGTCTGTAATCAGCTCGATATTGTTAAAACCGATCACCTGGCGGTCATTGCCGTGCAGCACGGCATATCTGGGACCGCTAACATTGACAATATGGGGATCCTCGCCCAGTGTTTTCCAGACAACCCCGCCCCAACCCGCTTCGAAAGCACGATTGACGTTGTAATCCTTGTCTGACGGCGGGCCGGATGCGATCCAGAATGGATTGGGCGATGTCATACCAATAAAATTTGTTTCTAAGTTAGCCATTATTTTTCCTCAACGTTATGGTGTTTTGGGTGATGCAATTTACGGGGTTAGACGGTTTGAAGATAGTCGTGAATCGACCCGGCCGCCAATTTGCCGTCCTGGACGGCGCAGACAGTTAAATCTTTGCCGCCGATCACGCAGTCGCCGCCGGCCCACACATTGTCGAGCGAGGTCTTGCGTTCATCGTCGACGGCAATTCGCCCCATTTCAATCGCGAGACCGCCGGCCGAGTCGACAAGCTGCTCAGCCGGAAGGGTTTGTCCGATCGCCTTAAAAACCACATCGGCTTCCAATTGAAAGGTTTTTCCGGTTTTCAAAGCATTGCCGTCCGGATCGATTTCAGTAATATCAAATTCGATACCGGTCACCTGACCGTCTTTGCTCAAGATCCTTTTGGGGCTGGCGCAATATTGCAGTTTGACATCATTAATCTGAGCGTAGTGTTGCTCGTACTCACTGGCTTTCATGTTCTTCCGATCGCGCCGGTAAGCGATGGTGACTTCGGAGGCCCCCAATTTTTTGGATTGAACCGCAACGTCGATGGCTGTCATCCCCCCGCCGATGACCACGACGTTGTCGCCCACCGGAAGTTCGGACTTTCGCTCCGCCTGGCGCAGATCGCAAATATAATTCAGCGCGTCGAGCACGCCGTTAACCGCTTCACCTGGAATTTCAAACGGGTTGACGCCGGCCAGCCCGACCCCGATAAAAACCGCGTCGAATTTGTCGCGCAATTGATCGAGCGTGACGTCGAGCCCCAGTTGAGCACTGGATTTTATCTCGATTCCGCCGATTTCGATAATATACTCGATCTCTTTCTGGGCAATATCGTCTAATGCTTTGTATGCGGCAATGCCATATTCATTCAACCCACCGGCTTTCTCATTTTTGTCAAAGACCGTCACGCTGTGTCCTAAAGACGCCAGCCGGTGCGCACACGAAAGCCCCGCAGGCCCGGCACCGATGACGGCAACCATCTTGCCGGTCGGCGGCTTGCGCTCGAAAAAAGGCACCTTCTTTTCTATGACGTCATCGGTTGCGTAGCGCTGCAGCAAGCCGATTGCGACCGGTTTGTTTTCGTGGGTATTGCGAACACAGGCTGCTTCGCACAACTCTTCAGTCGGACACACGCGGGCACACATAGCGCCCATAATGTTCTGCTCCAGGATCTTGTGCGCCGAGCCTTTGACGTTGCCGCATTGAATCCGTTTGATAAATTCAGGGATGTCAATATCGGTTGGGCACGCCGTGGTGCACGGGGCATCGAAGCAAAAATAGCATCTGCAGGCTTCGATATAGGCCTGTGAAGCAGAAAGGGGTGGGTGCATATCGCAAAAATTTTGTTTTATCTCATCTTCTGACAATCTGCCGGATTGCTTGCCGACAGACCGTTCTTCAGACGTGTTCTTGGAATTTGACATATTCACTTCCTCGAAACCTCCTAATTGAACTAAAATCGCTCAATTTGGCTCAAATTGTTACTAAAGAGTTCATTATTGTTTAGACATTGATTTACCGCCCGCTTCGCTCAAGTCGCAGAGATCGCAGAGGAATTTTTCTTTTAACTTTCTGCTGAGCCCCGCTTAAAAAGCATAGGGATGTTAGCAAGGGCAGAAAGTTAGAAACACCCGCCCTCCTGGCAATCGTGTTGCGTGCAATTTTCGCTTCGTCACGCATATGTAAATGCTCGTATTCAAGACGGATTGCCCTTTATGTTTGCCGGAAGCCGACCGACTCGAAATACTCATTGGTGCCTCAATGGAGCGGTCATCTCGCGTATTCAGGGTTTCTCTACGGCAAACATAAAATAAATATTCTCTGCGCACTTTGCGGCTTTGCGGTGACTTTTAATTTCAATAATAAATGGACTAAGGGCCCTAACCGGAGCGCTCTACAGCCCGGGGCGCCTTGGCCCGGGACTGCTTTTGAACCGCATCGTAAAAAGGCGCGTATGGCGGACGGTTGACATAGTTGCCGGCGCCTTTTTCCACCTTCAACTCGCCGTCGGCATAGACCACTTTCCCATTGCTTAGGGTGCGCGAAGCACAGCCTTTGACCGTCATGCCTTCAAAAATATTGAAGTCGACGTTTTGATGATGGGTTTTGGCGGAAATCGTTTTGGTGGCCTCCGGATCCCAAACGACCAGATCTGCATCCGCACCGACAGTGATGCTGCCCTTACGAGGATAGATATTGAATATCTGAGCGGCGTTGGTGGATGTCACCCGGACAAATTCATTCATGGTCAACCGTCCCGTGTTCACGCCGTGGTGCCAGAGGACTTCCATCCGGTTTTCCACTCCGCCGGTGCCGTTGGGAATTTTGCGAAAATCCTCGCTTCCCATGGCTTTTTGATCGTAACAAAAACAGCAATGGTCAGTTGCCGTAGTTTGTAAATTGCCTGATTGCAGGCCTCGCCACAGCGCAGCCTGGTGCTCCTTCGGCCGAAACGGCGGGCTCATGACGTGGGCGGCAGCACGGCCCCAGTCGGTATCAAGGTAGACGGAGTCATCGATCAGGAGATGCCCGGCCAGCACTTCACCGAATACGCGCTGTCCTTCATTGCGGGCCCGTGTGACCGCCTCAAGCGCCTGCCTGGCAGAAACATGGACGATGTAAACAGGCACATTTAAAACTTCAGCGATGCGAATGGCACGATTGGCGGCTTCCCCCTCGACTTCGGGCGGGCGCGAAAGTGGGTGCCCCTCGGGTCCCGTAATGCCCCGGGAAAACAGATTGTCCTGCAGGCGAAAAACCAGTTCGCCGTTTTCGGCGTGGACAGTCGGCACAGCCCCCAGTTCCAGGGCACGCGAAAAGCTGCTGACCATAATCTCGTCATCAATCATGATCGCCCCTTTGTAAGCCATGAAATGCTTGAAACTGTTGACGCCATGCTCCCTCACCAGAATCCCCATATCACGATGAACACTGTCGTCCCACCAGGTAACCGCTACGTGAAAGCTATAGTCTGCAACGGCTTTCTCGGCCCATTCGCGCCACTGATGATATGCCGCCACCAGATTTTGCTGTGGACCTGGAATCACGAAATCGATAATCATCGTCGTTCCGCCGGCAAGCCCGGCGGCGGTGCCAGTAAAAAAATCTTCACTCGCCACGGTACCCATAAATGGCAGTTGCATGTGGGTGTGCGGATCGATTCCGCCCGGCATGATATATTGACCACCGGCATCGATCTCTTCACATTCGCCGGGTTTGTCGATAGTTTCAGCGATTTGCTGTATTTTCCCGTCACCACACAATACGTCGGTCCGCAAAGTTTGATCCGCGGTGACAACGGTTCCTCCTTTTATCAAAACGCTCATAATAACCTCCTTGCTTCAGTGATCGCTTCTGAGGGAATGATAGCCGCATTATAGACAGCATTAATTCTGAAAAATGATACGGGCCTGGCCGGAATCGATATTCGAACGATGGCATGACGAAGGGCAAATTTGATATTACAGCAAAAGCTAACATCCGTCGCAAAGAACAAAACGACTCCCGCACCCGCTGATTTTTGGAATACAATAAGGATAGATGTATATTGACGCCAAACGCACTGTTGCTTCGAACAGGTAAGCTTCAAACAACGGACAATTTCATACTTAACTGGTATAGTATTAGACTGAGGCGCCAAAAAGTCAACAAAGCGCCAATCAGTTTTTGGAAACGCAAAAAAACTATATGATTTTAAACCGGTCCCATATTGGATTCTCCATAACGGTGTTTTCGGTTTAAGCTTATTCCACCGTTGACATCATATAAAAGTGAGCCTAATTTAATAGTTGAGTTTAAAATTCATATAATTTGCATATATGGTAAGTATGCGGCGTTTCTTTTTCAAATTTTTCCTGTTTAATGCGCTGATTGTCGCAACGCTTCCTCTTTTCTGCAAGACCGCCACTGCGAATCCATCCACTCTGGCCCAGGCGACAGAGTATTTCCGGACCGGCCATTATCCCGAAGCTCTGAGCCTCTTTCAGAAGGCCGACGGCGCCGATCGAATCTCAGGCGTGATCGGTGCCAGCCGCATCTGGGTTATGACCGGTCGGTATGGCGCAGCGGAAGCGATCTGCCGAAAGACACTGAGGCAACGAGCCGGCGAATTGCGCATCATCAGCCAGCTGTCGGAGATCCTTGCCATGACGGGGCGCTCCGATGAAGCCATGGGCATTCTGGAACCGGCGGTAAACGCCGCCGACGCCTCCCCAGTCAGCCTGGTCCAATACGGCAAGCTGCTGCAGCTGCGTGGTCGTCGAGACGAGGCGGTGACGGTCTTTCAGCGGGCCGTCTTGTTATATGACGCCGGTCAGGTTATCGAATCGGAAGACCTTGCCATGATCGGGGTGGCAAGCTGGGCGCTTGAACGGTTTCATGACGCAAACCGTTTGTTCCGGGAAGCGCTGCGGGCAGACCCGCAAAATATTGAAGCCGAGGTTCTCTGGGGCAATCTCTTCCGCGAAAAATACAACAACGCGGAAGCCCGCAAATCTTACACTGCGGTGCTTGAGCGCAATCCGAAACACGTTCCCGCTCTCGTCGGCATGGCAAGAACGTTGCGCGGCAGCGCGGCCCAAAAGCTATTGGAAGATGCGTTAAAGGTCAATGCGACCGCAGAGTCTGCCCTGGAAGCTCTGGCGGAGATCGCGATCGAAGATGACCGCTTGGATAGGGCCAAAGCCTATCTTAATAGCGTACTTGAGATCAATCGAGAGTCTGTGAATGTGCGGACCCTGCTTGCCGCCATCGCCTATCTCGAAGAAGACGACGGAAAATTTGCATCGCTACAGCAGGCGCTGGCGCAGTTCAGTCCCGGCAACGCTCGGTTCTACACCCGGATTGCTGAGATTTGCGGGCGAAAATACCGCTTTGATGACGCTGTCGCAATGGCGCAGCTGGCGCTGAAGAAAGACCCACAGCACGGCAACGCCGCCACCATACGCGGGATGAACCTCCTGAGACTGGGCCGTGAAGAAGAGGGCCGCACGCAACTCGAACAGGCATTTGAAAAAGACCCGTTCAACTTCTGGACCATGAATATGCTCAGGGTTCTCGATACGTTGGCGGATTTTGAAACCCGCAGGACCCAACATTTCATCGTCCGGATGCACCCCTCGGATGCGGGCACACTTTGGCCCTATCTGGAACCCCTGCTCGAAGAGAGCTGGGAGACACTGACGGGAAAGTATGAATTTGAACCGCAGGGTCCCATCCTCGTCGAGGTTTTTCCGGATCACGAAGACTTTGCGGTGCGCACCTCCGGATTGCCGGACATCGGCCCGGTGGTCGGGGTCTGCTTCGGGGAAGTGATCACCCTCGATTCGCCCCGGGCTTTAAAGCCGCCGCGCTCTATGAACTGGCAGGAAATTGTCTGGCATGAATTCAGCCACGTAATCACCCTGCAGATGGCCCGCAACCGCTTACCGCGGTGGTTGTCCGAGGGCATTTCCGTCTATGAGGAAAACAACGGACGGCCCGAGTGGGGTCGACGACAGGACCTGGAGCTTGTCAAAGCCGTTCAGGAGGGCCGGGTTCTGCCGGTAAAAACACTCAATGAGGGGTTCTCCAAAGCTAAGTCCTCGGCAGATCTGAGTTTCGCATATTATCAGTCCTATCTGGTGGTCGAGTATATCGTTGAGCATTACGGATTTCAGTCCTTAAAGGATCTGATTTACCAGTACAGAAGCCCAAAACAGGCGGAAGATATTTTCATGAGCGTGTTTCACGAGCCGCTGGCGTCATTTGAGAAAGGGTTCAGTTCCTGGCTCGACGACCGCGTCCGCCGGATCGATGTGTATGTTCATCAAGAGG
>CALZJV010000314.1 GCA_945787595.1 uncultured Desulfobacterales bacterium
CCGATTTTGCCTCCGGCCATGAATACTTCGGCCTTCATTTTCAAAGCAGTCAATGGGTTTTCCGGGAATGGGCGCCAAACGCCGACAAGATTTTTTTAATTGGCGACATGACCGACTGGCAGGAAAAAGAGGCGTTTGCACTCAAGCGAATTGACGACGGTATCTGGGAGATCGGTCTGTCCTGCGATACATTCAAGCATGAGGATCTTTATCGACTTCGTGTTCATTGGCCTGGCGGTGAAGGGGATCGCATTCCCGCCTATGCCCGGCGTGTTGTGCAGGATCCAACGACCTTAATTTTTAATGCTCAGGTGTGGTTTCCTGCGGCTTCTTATCAATGGCAGTGCCGTACTTTTCGCCGACCTGCTGAAACACCGTTTATTTATGAAGCCCACATCGGCATGGCCCAGGAAGAAGAAAAAATCGGATCATTCCAGGAATTCACCGCCAATGTTCTCCCTAGAATTGTAGAATCCGGCTACAACACCATCCAGTTAATGGCGATTCAGGAACATCCGTATTACGGTTCGTTCGGCTATCAGGTGTCTAATTTTTTTGCGGTCTCATCCCGCTTTGGCACTCCGGACGATTTCAAAGCCCTCATCGACGAAGCCCATTCAGCCGGTCTGGCTGTTCTCATGGACATTATCCACTCCCATGCCGTGACCAATGAGACTGAAGGTCTCAGCCGTTTCGACGGCACCTTGTATCAATATTTTCATGATGGGCCGCGCGGGCGTCATAAACTCTGGGACTCCCGTTGTTTTGACTACGGCAGGCACCAGGTGCTTCATTTTTTGTTATCAAACTGCCGTTTCTGGCTGGATGAGTATCATTTAGATGGCTTTCGCTTCGACGGCATCACCAGCATGCTCTATCTGCATCACGGTATGAACAAAGCCTTTACGACCTACGATGATTATTTTACAGACAGCGTGGATGAAGATGCACTGACCTATCTGGCTCTGGCCAATAAGTTGATTCATACATTGCGGCCCGACGCGGGCACCATCGCCGAAGATGTCAGCGGTATGCCGGGTCTGGCTGCATCACTGGAAAACGGCGGCTTCGGTTTTGACTACCGTTTTGCCATGGGGGTCCCGGATAACTGGATCAAGTTGATCAAAGAAGTTTCCGATGAAAACTGGCCCATGGGACATTTGTGGCATGAGTTGACCAACCGTCGTGCCGACGAGAATACCATCAGCTATGCTGAATCCCACGACCAGGCCCTGGTAGGAGACAAGTCCATTATCTTTCGGTTAATCGCCGAGGATATGTATGAGCACATGGGTATCGGGGATGGGAATCTCCGGGTGGACCGGGGCCTTGCATTACACAAAATTATCCGCTTAATCACCCTGGCCACCGCCGGAGCCGGCTATCTGAACTTTATGGGCAATGAATTCGGCCACCCGGAGTGGATCGATTTTCCGCGGGAAGGCAATAACTGGTCCTGTAAATATGCCAGACGCCAATGGCATCTGGTGGATAGTCCCAAATTAAAATATCAATTTCTGGCCCGCTTCGACCGCGACATGATCGCACTGGCAAAAAAATTCGAACTTCTTGACGCCCCCGGACCGAATCTTTTATATGAGCATTCCGACAACAAGGTAATTGTCTTTGAAAGAGCCGGTCTTTTGTTTGCCTTCAATTTTCATCCGCATCGATCCTATTCGGACTACCGCTTTGAAGCCCCGTCGGGAAGGTACAAAATGGTTTTTAACAGTGATTCATCGGAATACGGCGGTCATAATCGATTGGTCGCGGGTCAGGAGCATAAAACATCATTTGATATCGTTTCAAACCGCCAACATCATCTTCTCAGTCTTTATCTGCCCACCCGAACCGCGCTGATTCTGCAACGGGCATAGGAGTAGTTGTTCCTTATCTTGTCGGTGATGCGGGCGAACTGCGTATTGACACACACCCCCCCAATAGTTTGTATTTCAAAGTATACGTTGCAACCCTGAAGGTGCTATTTTTCAGAGCGGACTAATTAGGATACTTCGCTGAGTAATGCTTCAGCCTTTGGTTGCCAGAATCTCATACCTAAAGAACGGAATAAGTCGATGGCTTTCATAAGTTCGGAACGCGCTTTTTCAGTTTCTCCTCTTCTGGTGTGATAGTGTCCAAGTTCCAGGCTGCAATGCGCCAGTAACGGGCGCATTTTAAGTTTTTCCGCCAGTTCTCTAGCTTGGCGATATGTCTGCTTTGCTTGCTCGATCTGATCTGAGCCATTTTCAGACTGAATTTTGGCCATAACCAAGAGTGTCCAGGCGCCAAAGCAGCGCTCTTCTGATTTACGGAAAAGGCGCAAGGCATTCTCCGCAGTCAGGATTGCTTTGGCAATTTGCCCGCTCAAACGGTAAGCTTCTGACAGCACTGTTATTGGATGGATTGAAGAAATTATAGAGGAATCCAAATTCTGTGGCTCAACGGCTTCTTCTAAAATCGGTAACGCATCATCAGGACGGCCCAATAATAGATACACATCGCCTAAACTGCCGGCAACGAATGATAAAATGGACTGCAAATCGGCTTCACGGCCTAACGTATTTGCTTTATGCAACATTTTTTTTGCGGTTTCGAGGTCGCCGTGGCGCAGGTATGCATAGCCTGAAAGTGCATAGACCAGCGCAGTGCTAATAACGTTCTTCACGTGTTCTGCAAGCTCGATCCCCTGCTGGGCGTACATTTCCGCCTCTTCAAACTCACCGAGCTCCGATAACCCCCAGGCCAAAAAACCGCGAGTCAGCACAGAGGGCACGCCTGAGAGTCCATGTCGTTTCAATGTCGCCGGTCCCGATAACTGTTTTGCAACTTCCCGGTGCAATTCCACTGCTCGTTCAATCTGACCCGAATAAAAGAGCGGTATACCCAGGTGATACTTGGTGGTTACCTCTACAGAGAAATCCCCGACTGATTCAGCCAGGCGCAGTGATTCACGGGCACATCGATCCAGTCGGTCAAGACGTGCCCGAATCACGGCCTGAACGGTGTTTGGCAGGGAAAGATTATCCATAGTCCGTTTCAACACAGCCTGTCTGTCACTAACTTGAATAGTGCCTCCTTCTATCAGTTCACTGCTGATTTCTTCCACAAAAAAAGGATTCCCTCCGGTTCGCTCATGGATCACAGGCACCATCCCCTTCGGCAAGTGATCGACATTCCAAATGGATTTGATGATGTTTTCACAATTCTGATCATTTATAGCATTCAATATAATGGGGGTGTGATGGCTCCAGTTTCCCCAGTTCGCTGAATATTCGGGTCGATATACTACCAATACCATGAGAGGATGGGAGGCTATCAGACTAATTATATGTTTTAATGCTGAGTCTGAGGCCTCGTCAACCCAATGCCAATCTTCAAAAACCAAAACCATGGGCTGCTTTTGGGAGTTAAGTATAAAGATTGCGGCCAGGGCGTCCTGAATAGCTGTGGTAAGCTCCTGGCCCTGCAGGTGTTGCGGAAGAGGATAAACTTCACTCGGAATCGACAGTAGGTGCAGGAAGACAGGCAAGTATTTTTCAAGTGGCGGATCAATTGCCAGGACATTAAAAACGACCTTTTCATGTAATTCGACGGACGTGTCTTCGTCACGTAAATTAAATCCGCGCCGCAAAGCATTAATATGGGGGAAGTAGGGTATGTTTTTGCCGTATGGTTGGCAGCGGCCCTGAACCACTGTAATTGCTGATCTATTCAGAGAGTGTCGAAATTCATAGGTCAGGCGACTTTTGCCCAGACCGGCTTCCCCCAAGACCGTCACGAATTGTCCCATTCCGGCCAAAGTCTTTTCAAGACAAGAATACAGGGTGGTTAATTCGTGCTCTCTACCGGTAAAGGCAGTGAATCCCTGAATTCTGGCGGCCTCAAAGCGAGTCTGAACCGCTGATTCTCCTATTACACGATATGGAATCATCGGTTTGGTTTTGCCCCTGACAGTTACAGACTCCAAAGCGCTGGTTTTGAAATATGGAGCAACAAGGCTGTGGGTTTCCGGGGAAACCAGGATTTCGTTAGCCTCCGCCCGGGTGGCCAATCGGGCGCCAATATTGACGGAGTCACCGGTGATACTGTAGCTGCCATCACGAATGTCCCTGATGTGGGTCACCACCAGACCGGTGCTGATTCCGGTATGCATGCGAAGCCTGGTGCCGATCCGCTCTTCTACTTCCGGACTTATCCTGCGCACTAACTCGTGAATTTCAAAAGCTGCCTTAACCGCCCGTACCGGGTCATCTTCATTGGCGGTAGGTATGCCGAAAAGCGCCAGCACCTCGTCTCCCACAAATTGGTTGACAATTCCCTCGTGGCGTTCCACGATTCGCACCGCCTCATTTTTGATCCGGCTCATGATGGCTTCGACTTCTTCGGGATCGAGCCGTTCGTTCATGGAAGTGTAGCCGGAAAGATCCGCAAAAACAATGGTGGCATGCCGGCGTTCGCCTTCGGGAAAAGATACGGATTCAGGTGACGGGGATGGTATCTCATTCCCCTCGTTGGATTCCAACAATTGAGCGGGGGCAGGCGTTACTGCCAATTGGTTTCCACAGTGGCCGCAGAACCGATCGTCTGGCAGGATCTTGGATCTGCATTGAGGACAAACCAATATTAGCTTTGTTCCACACTTGCGGCAAAACTTATTTGTCTCCGGATTTTCAGTCCGGCAATTTGAACATTGCATCGCTGCCCTCCGGGCAGAGCTCAAAAGTGAAAGCTCAAAGCTGATAACTCAGGACCGAACGGCTCAAGGTTGATAGCTCAAAGCTCAAGAAATATATATAGCTAGATGGAAGGGAAAAGTCAAAAAGTTGATGACTGCTGGTTTCTGGTTGTTGGTGCCTGGGCAGGCCAGTCTCGAGCGAGGTCGAAAGGGTCGCCCAGGCACAAACTGCCAGCGGATGTCTGCGTGGGTCTGCGGTTAAAATAATGAATCGAATATCGAACCGCCATAGCGATATAATCCAGTAATAATTAAAAAGCGACCGCAAACCAGTTAGGGATCTTTAACTGGGAACCCCTGGCCCAGACCTGATTTCAAGAAGTTGTATCCACGGCATATGTTTTTAATAGCAGAGGGTTGATCTCCTTGATAACGGCCGTCGCACTCTCTATCTTTAAATAAATTTCTGATAACCAGCAAATCTTTTTAAAAACCTTTCTTTAGTTTCAAATTCATCGCGAAGGAATGAAAAATCTTCAAATTCAAAACCAGGAGCGACGCTGCAACCAACCAAACTGTAGACTCCTGTGGATTCAGCAGCCTGATAAACGCCACCTTCAACAATAGACGCAAAATCGCTGCAACCGGATCCAATGATATCTTCTTCAACCGTGGACCCATTATACTTTATTAATTTTATGGGATCACCTTCATAGAAATTCCAAATCTCATCATGAGAAACTTTATGAAATTTACTCACCTGTCCTTTCAGCAGCAAAAAATAAATATGGGTGACCGCCTTTCTATCTTTATTTACTACCGGGGACTTTACCAATTGTTCGGATTCATAAACAATTGCATAATATCCACCTTCCGGATGGGGGACTAACTTATATTTATCGATCAGCTCCTGCATACTTCCTCCATACCTGGTGCTGCCGGTCTCCAGTGTCAAAAACCCCTAAATTAATCTTATCAGATCCAAGCTGGATAAACCGGAAAAAAAAATAACAAATCGCAAATTACAAACAATATCCAATAACCAAAAGACAAATTCAAAACAAAGAAAAAAAATCCGTTCATGGCACGCGTTGCTTTTATCCACTCGGTCGCTCGCCATGTTAAATTTTTCGTAAAAAACAACAACGTTTTTTAACCGGGGTCTTCCGATTGGATAAAAGCAACTCTGTGCTCTCCCGCTCTCCGAGCTGGAAGCCGGCCTTTTAGGAACTCCGAGCTGGAAGCGGAGCCGTGAGCTGGGGCGCAGGCCCTATGAGGGCCGGAGGCTGTGGATTCTGCGAGAGGAAGAGGAAATATGTATAATTGGGCAAAATGCTAATGTCCGAAATTAGAACCAATCCCGAAAAGGGTGTCACAATATAGCAGCCGAGTATCGGTGACGATATTTGGTGAGAATGCCTTCTCCAGATATTGGATAAATAGCAAAATACCAGGATGGGTGGAAAATATTTACTTAATTTTGATAAAACCGTAAAGAGATGTTTTAAATACTGGATACCCGCCTTTGCGGGTATGACGTCTATAGTCAATTTCAGCTCTTCCGGATTAGTACCTATTTATTGAAATCACATCATGTTTGCACATGATTTATGCCATAGTCAGATTGAATATTTTTGGAATGCCATCGATTTAAATAGAAAAGACAGAGCGAAGCGATACCACAAATATTCAATCGTCAATATTCAATTCCGGCTTGTCCGGGTTGGGTTTTAAAGGTTTTTGTAGTTATAATAAAATTTTAAAACGCGTTTAACATACTCTTCGGTCTCCTCATAAGGCGGGACGGTTTTATAGTGTTCCACCGCCTTAGGACCGGCGTTATAAGCAGCCAGGGACAGGGCCAGCTTTCCTTTAAAACGATCGTACATTTGTTTAAAATAGCGCGCACCGGCATGAATATTTTGCGATGGATCAAAGGGATCCTTGATTCCCAGAAGTTTGAAATTATCCGGCATAATTTGCATCAAACCTTTGGCCCCTTTGTTGGACACTGCCCGGGGATCGAAATCCGACTCCGCTTTAATAATGGCTTTGATCAGGGGAAATGAAACGCCATACTGCTGGGAGGCGTTGGCAATGATATCATCATATTTTTTTGTTGAATGGCGTGGGTTTATCTTTGGTTTTTCCCGGAGAAACAGTTTGAAGTTTTGATTTGATGAGGTCGGCGTATTGGTAAAGTGCATGACCCCGTCTTCGTCGATGAAGCGGTAAATATCCCCATGGACAGTTAATCCGGCTGAAAACAAAAGGATAAGCACGTAACATATTGTTTTCCAGATAAATTTAATTCTATTCCGATCCATTTCCACCAATCGCTTGTGCTGTTTTTTTTCCTTGCTATCAGAAGAAGCCTTGTGCTCAGTCAGGGTTTTTTTCAACCCTGAACGACTCAACCTATATTTCGTCATTTATACACCAAATCTTAAGCAATTACAAGATGATTGTTATATTTATTAATAATTATGGGTTGTTACATAATTAGAACAGTTTGAGTTGCATCTGTTCATATCCCTTTTTCTTTCTCTTTTTTAACCGGGGCGTTTCGTCCTGTTTTAACCGAGTTTCAATGTAAGCCACAAAATGGGAAGGAACGCGATCTTCCAATTTGCCGTATATCCTGCGTTTTTTAGCCCGGGATAAATAGAGCCTATCCTTGGCCCGGGTCATGGCCACATAAAACAATCTTCGTTCTTCTCCGATATCCACCTGCTCACTATTCCGGCGCTTAAAGGGTATTAAATTTTCCTCACACCCGGTAATAAATACGACGGGGAATTCGAGTCCTTTAGCCGCATGCATCGTCATCAACGAAACTTTTTCGGCCTGTTGTGCATACGTATCCGTATCGGTGTGCAGCGCGATGCCGGCTAAAAATTCAATTAAATCCGCTCCAAAACTTGAGGCAACTTCAACCAGATGTGCAAAAGCCTCTTTATTTTTCACATCGCTGTTCAATATGTCAAATAGTTTGGTGTTTTTCTCCAGATACAGCAATTTTTCCGCCACCGATAAACCGGACATATTTTCTTGGTAATGCGACAGTTGGCGGGAAAATTCAATTAGCATCTGTTGCCGGGATGATTTTAAGCCGGATATGGGAAATCGGGCGGCCTTAAGTAACCCGTTTAGCGGGGTAAACCGGTTCCGGTAGCACCAGTCCTTAAATAAACCTAAGGTTTTCTTGCCGATGCCGGGTATCAAAAGCCGCGTAACGTTTTCAAAGTCCAGATAGCCGCCGCGACCTTCAATCGCCTTTAACATTGAAATTATTTCCGGCAACCCCTTTTGATTTAAGGCGTTTTCCCGGCTTGCTATTTGAGAGGGAATGCCGGCTCGCTCAAATACTAATTCAATAATTCTGTGCTGTTCATTGGTGCGGTAAAGTACGGCAAAATCGGAATAGCTGCGAGACATGGCATTGTTGGCATCGATAACCTTTCCGGTATCGATAGAATGGTATCCGGTGCCTCCGATCTGCTGCTCGATAATCCCTGCAATAGTTTGCGCCTCCGTTTTGTCGGTAGCCGATTCCAGTATACTGATGGTTTTAGCGCCGTCAATTTGGGAATAGGTTCGAACATCGGAAGAAGAGCGGCGATGGTTTCTAATAACCTGGAAAGAAGCATTTAAGATGGTTTTGGTTGAACGGTAATTTCTGATAAGGTTGATCACCCCGGTGTCCGGGTAATCACTGAAAAAACGGTTAAAAAATTTTGTATCAGAACCTCTGAAACCATAAATGGCCTGATCCGGATCCCCAATGACACACAGGTCCTTAACGGAATTATTAGCGGGTGCCAGTGCTCTTATAATACGATACTGAGCCTGGTTTAAGTCCTGATATTCGTCCACGAAAATATGCTGAAATTGCTTTTGATATTTTTTACATAATTTTTTATCGGTTTCAAACTGCCGGACCACATAAAAAATCAGATCCTCATAGTCATAGAGGTTTTGAATCGACAACAGGTTCTGGTATGTCCTGTATATATCTGAAATTATTTTATTTCGTGAATCAGCAGCATTCAGCTCTTCAAATTCATCAGGATCGAGGATCTGTTGTTTAGCCGCGATTATTTGATTTAAAATCTGTTTCGGATTTAGAGACACCCGATAGCCTTTTTCTCGGACATACGCCAAAGCTTCGGCGATTAGAATGCTGCGGTGATGATCATCAATAATATCTTTGGGATTTTCTTTTTGTTCGTTTAATATTTGATAGCAAAACGAATGAAAGGTGGCCACAAGCGGCAAACATCGGGTATCTCCTATCAGGCCCTTTAACCTTTCACGCATCTCCTGGGCTGCCTTATTGGTAAATGTAACGGCCAGCACCCGGTTTCCCAAAACCTTTTTTTTCATCATCAAAAAAGCAATACGGTGCGTTAGGGTGCGGGTTTTCCCGGTACCGGGTCCGGCAACAATTAACAGCGGCCCGCCGGGATATTCAACGGCCCGGCGCTGCTCATCATTGAGTTGACTGAAAATATCGATGGCTTTATGATCATTAAACAATTTCAATTGTGTTGAGTTTGGAAACTTTTTGGGTTCAATCAATGGTATCGGTTGCGACGGTGCATAGGAAGGCAAAGCCGTTTCAGCGGCGGAGTTTTGTTGAGGTACTGAAAAAAGGGGCTTTTGACCCAGCAGCTGCTCACGTTCATGGGAATTAAAAATTTTTATGCGCCCGTATTCACCGTCATACCCCGGTATAATCTCAACTTCTTTTTGCCGCATTCGCCGTATCGCCTCCCCGAGCAGTGGGATTCCGGCGCTGTTAATTTTATCGGTTTCAAGGCTGTGCAAAATATTAAATTCGCTGCCCAGGTGTAGGAGAGCTTTTTGATAATTGGTTTGGACTTTTTTCGACTTTGCTCCCACCTGCAAAATATCAGATAAAATTTCCGCCAATGGAATGATACTGTGATAGGAATGATGGTTTGGCGATTTAATCCCTTGGTTGCGATCCGCCAATTCTTCCACCCTATTTAATACACCCAGGGTCAGCGCTTTGCCGCAGACGGGACATTTGCCGTCATAATCCATTGTTTGCCGGGGATTGAGCCGAATTTTGCAGTTACGGTGTCCATCCAGATGATACTTACCTTCTTGGGGATAAAACTCAAATGTACCCAAAAAGGCGTCTGAATCCCCACTTTTAATGGCTGATTTGATGCCGTGATAAGATAGCCGGGTGTTCAGAATATTGGCCTCTCTGCCCAGATTTAGGGGTGAATGCGCGTCCGAGTTGGACACCAGGGTCAAACTATCCAAATCGGAAACACGCCAGTTCATCGGTGGATCTGAAGAAAGCCCGGTTTCAGCGGCAAATATATGGCTTGTCAGGTCTTCAAAGCATTCCTCGATGGAATTAAATCCGGATTTTGAACCCAAGACCGAAAACCATGGCGTCCAGATGTGCGCCGGAATTAAAAAAGCCTGATCGGATGTTCCCAGTAAAATTTCCAGGAGGTTGCGAGCATCTAATCCCAAAATTGGCCGTCCGTCGGATTTAATGTTGCCGATTCGATCCAGTTTAGCGCTGAATTTCTTGGCAACCGCCAGATCCGGTACCAGAACCAGGTTATGATTTTTTCTGGTTTTATCGTTTTTTTTATAAATATTGCTTATTTCCGTGGACAATATAAAACGAACCGAATTGCGGCAGAAGGCCGGAACCTGTTCATCACATTCTTTGGCAATCTCATCTTTCAGTTTAAAGAGACCCTCTTCAGCGGGTACCAGTTTTTCAGCGATTTCCGAAAACCATTGCGGATATGTGAAATCACCGGTTCCAATCACCGTAATCCCTTTTAACTGAGCAGCAATATACAGATTTTCAAGATCCAAATTTTTAGCAGTAGCTCTGGAAAATTTAGAATGAACGTGTAAATCGGCAATGAATTTCATATACTTCCCATAGCATTTTTAAGAAAATAAATTAACAGGAAAATTAGCTTGTAACCTAGGCCTAAACACGCTATATATTTATTATTAATGGTTTTCAACACCATATATTGTAGTTTATGCCAACCATAATCAATCAAAAAAATAAGGGCGTTGAGTCTAATTAATTAGCAATAGATTCCTCTCTTTTTGACATAATTTTAGATTTAATATTCCTTTTTTTGTGCCTTCGTGTCTGGTGGCTGAACTTTTACAAAAATAACATAAATTCCAATATATTTTGACATGAGTCTTTTATCCAGTTCTGCATCGATTACCCGTTACAAAGTCCACGGAAAAATAAAGCCGCCGGTTCTTGAAACCGTTGCCAAAGGATTAACAAAAAATACCATTTCGGACATAGACAACCATATATCAGAGAAGACTGTGGGATGGACGTCTTTTGAAAAACCCTACCAACCGGATTTTAGCGGGTCTTTATTTGTTTACGGCAACTATTTTGTGTTTTCTCTGCGAATCGACAAAAAGAATATTGCGCCAAAGATATTAAAAAAACATTATACCGTTGAATCCGCCAAACGTCTGGCTGACAGCGGGCGTGAATATTTATCCAAAACCGAAAAAAAAATGATTAAAGATCATGTTATCAATGCGTTAAGCTTACGCATTCCTGCGACTCCAAATATATATGATTTGGTCTGGAATTATGAAGATTCAAGTGTGTGGTTCTTTTCCAATCTAAAAGCGGCCAATGAGGAATTGGAAACTCTTTTCTCAAAATCTTTTGACCTGTCGTTGATACGAATATTTCCTTATACAGCAGCTTATTTATCTGCAGATTTTTCTGATTCACAACGAGATGAACTTCAGCAACTATCTCCGACTCATATATTTAAATAGAACTTAAAGTGAACGGTTCGAGGTTCAAAGGTTATAGAATTTCAAATAACAAATACCAAACAAATAGCAATGACCGAATTTCAAAATCCCAAACAATTGGTTTTTGTTTTTATTTGATATTTGGATATTGAGATTTGAAATTTGTTTGTAATTTGGTGCTTGTAATTTGTTATTTCCGGGTTATCCGGGTATAGGCCTTTAGTGGCTTATCCATTACAATTCAAGATACTCTATTCTATATATATATCATTATGCTGGATGTTGCTATTGCCTATAATCGCTATCAATTCTTAGGGGAGGAATTTCTGACCTGGCTTTGGTATGTGATCGAAAAAAATCAACATCTAATAAAAAATTTTGATAATGACTTTGTTGCCCTGGAAATCGGAAATCGTATCGTATTTGAAAATCGCAGGAAAGAATCCGGGGAGCGTATTACCATTAAGGGAGATGGGGCTAGTTTAGAGGAAGGTATTCTGGCATTACAAAAAGGCGCATTGGTCACTGAACTCAATGTGGTGTACAAGTCGGCAGAATTAACATGGCAGTTTACCCTCAAAGGTGAAAGTTTAAATGTTAGTAGTTTAAATATCCCGAACACCGGTTTGCCGGAATCCGATGAAATCTTGAGGGATTTGTTCTCGAAAAAATATTTCTTTATGATAAGATATTGAATTTTTTAGAAAATATTTTTTCCCACTTTGTTAAATTAAGATTATCAAATAGATGGCAAAATAACATGGTTCCAAAAATCAAAAAGTGGATACAGTCGGCATGATTAACCATTTTATATGCCTAAAAAGTTAATAAACAAAATAAGTTTCAAAATAGCTTTTTTAAGCAAAAAACCAAACGATACTGGATGCTGGTTTCTGGATACTGGGTTTTCAAAGGATTCTCTTTTATTATCCCTGCTAAAGAGGTAGTCTTAGACCAGCATCAAGCATCCGGTATCCAGCATCGCTTCGCCTAGCCATCAGTATATGTTTCTCATCGACTCGTCGGTTTAAGGCGAAGCTTCACTATTATTTTCATTTGAACATTGTTTTTGTCAATAAGATATACATATTATGTTGATAACCTTATTTTTTTAAACAGTCTTTTTTTTCCTATCAATATAATGTGTTTTCTCAATACTGTATTGTTTAACTTCCAAACATTTATTAATTGATAAATTAATATCATTTCAGTGTGTTATAAAGTTATTAGTCTTATTAACAACACTTCTAAAATTCAGGGATTAGCCGGACGTAAAACCAATCTTGCTATTACCACCAGTATTTTAATTCAAACGGAAGAATCCGGTATTTCCATTGCTGCAACCGATCTCGAAACCGGTTTTGAAGGTTTTTATCCTGCAAAAATAGATGCTCAGGGAGTGATTGCCATTAATGCCAGAAAATTATACGAAATTGTTAGAGATTTTCCCAGCGAGGACATTTTTATAAATGAAATTGAAAACCATTGGATTGAGATCGGTAATCAGACTGTGGAATATCATATTGTGGGGCTGAATCCGGACGATTTTCCGGAAATTCCAAAAATAGAGGATGTTGATTTTTTTGAAATAGATTCGGCATTCTTTGCTAAAATGATCGAAAAAACCGCCATTATCACGGGTGGATCTGATGATAACAGAGCCCATATTATCGGAATATTTGCAGAACGAATCCAGGAGGAAAAACAAAAAATTTTTAGACTGGTTTCAACCGATGGCAGTCGGCTTTCAAAGGCGGATTGCATATTTAGTAAAAAATTTGAACTGCCGCCCGGGCCCAATGTTCTAATACCCAAAAAAGGTCTGACGGAAGTCGCTAAATTTCTTAATAGTGAAGGTTCGGTAAAAATTGGTTTTAAAGACAACAATTTCATTGTGAAAAAAAAGAGAGAGACCCTGATTATTCGACTTCTTGAAGGCGATTTTCCACAATATGGCGATATTGTTATAAAAACCGAAGGACACGATATACCCCTGGATCGCCAATTATTTTTAATGATGCTAAAGCGTATGTCGATTTTATCATCCGATGAATACAAAGGGGTTATTTTTCATTTCAATACGGATAAATTGCTAATAAATTCCACCAACCCCGACATAGGGGAATCCAAGGAAGATATGGATATCAACTATAAGGGAGATCCGGTGGAAGTGATGTACAACCCTAAGTTTTTTATCGATACTTTGGGTGTTATCGATGAGGATAACATCATTTTAAATATCATAGATGAAGAAAAACCCTGTAAATTAGAGGGTGAAAACAACAAATCATTTTTAAGCGTAATCATGCCGATGAGAATATGAAAGAAGAAAACAATACAAATAATTATACCGAAGACAATATTAAAGTGCTTGAAGGGCTGGAAGCCGTTCGTAAGCGACCATCCATGTATATAGGCAATGTCGATATTGCAGGACTTCACCACCTGGTTTACGAGGTTGTGGACAACAGTATCGATGAAGCCATGGCTGGTTTTTGCAGCGAGATTCAGGTGATCATTCACACGGATAACAGTGTCAGTGTGACGGATAACGGGCGCGGAATTCCGGTAGGTATCCATAAAAAGGAAAAAATACCGGCTGTTGAAGTGGTTATGACAAAACTTCATGCCGGTGGAAAATTCGACGATCATTCTTATAAAGTTTCCGGCGGACTGCATGGTGTCGGCGTTTCAGTCGTCAATGCGCTTTCAAGTTTATTGGAAGTGGAAATTTATTCCGGCGGAAAAATTCATTTTCAAACCTATGAAAGGGGTAGAAAAGCCAGTGAATTAAGGGTTACCGGAAATACCAGTAAACAGGGAACCAAGGTTCATTTTATTCCGGATGCCCAAATTTTTACAACCACTGATTTCAGCTATGATATTCTTGTGCGCCGAATGCGGGAACTGGCGTATTTAAATAAGGGCGTCAGGATAGTCATCGAGGATGAACATTCGGATGCCAAGGAAGAGTTTTTTTA
Source organism: uncultured Desulfobacterales bacterium (assembly GCA_945787595.1). The sequence continues at coordinate 14,467 of CALZJV010000314.1, forward strand.
TAAAGGCGGCATCAAGCAATTTGTGGAATACATTAACAGGAGACATACACCCCTGCATCAACCCATATTCATGGAAGGCGTTAAAAATGAAGTGCAGTTGGAAGTTGCCATCCAATATAACGATACCTATAGCGAAAAGCTTTTTTCTTTCGCCAATAATATAAATACGGTAGAGGGGGGATTTCACTTAATCGGATTTAAGGCCGGTATCACCCGCACAATCAACCAATACGCCACCAATGGCAATTTACCGAAAAATTTAAAAGAAAAAATCACCGGCGATGACGTGCGTGAGGGGCTCACCGCCATTATCAGCGTGAAATTAAAACAACCGCAGTTTGAGGGACAGACCAAAACAAAGCTCGGAAATAGTGAAGTCAAAGGATTGGTGGAGTCTCTGGTTAATGAGAAGTTAAGCCAATTTTTTGGAGAAAATCCTGCCGTTGCCAGAAAAATTATTGCCAAGGGCGTGGATGCCGCTCGGGCGCGGGATAGCAAAGGTGCCCTGATCGATGCCACCCTGCCGGGTAAACTGGCCGAATGCCAGATTTCCGATCCGGCCTTGCGGGAAATATTTCTCGTTGAGGGTGATTCCGCCGGCGGATCGGCCAAACAGGGTCGTGATCGAAAATTTCAGGCTATATTACCGTTGAAGGGCAAAATTTTAAATGTTGAAAAGGCACGCATTGATAAAATTTTACGCAGCGAAGAAATAAAAAATATATTTACTGCCCTTGGAACAGGCGTTGGCAAAGAAGAATACAATATCGAAAAAATCAGATACCACAAGGTCATTATTATGACAGATGCCGATGTCGACGGATCCCATATTCGGACCCTTCTTTTGACTTTTTTTTACCGTCAGATGCCGGAGATTGTGCAAAAAGGCTATCTGTACATTGCGCAACCGCCGTTGTTTAAGGTCGGCAAGGGAAAAAGTGAAAAATATTTAAAAGATGAGATCGGTTATATTGAGTGGATACTAAAAAAAATATGCGACCAAAAAGAAATAACCGTCGGTCAGGATGAGGTTAAGTTATCAGGACACCGGCTCTATCTTTTTATTTGTGATTTATCCGAATATTTTTCACAAATCGAAAAGTTGAACAAGCGCGGCATTCCGACCAAGCTGGTGGAGCTTTTGATAAATCAGGGTGTTGAAGACAAAAATTTTCTGCAGGATCAAAGCAGGATGTCTGCTTTAAGAAAACTGTTGGTTCAAAAAGGATATAGCGTCGATAATATAAACTGGAATGAAGAGCGTGGCATTTATGAATTGATGGTTACGGGGTATGACGGCACAGAGGATAAGGAGATCATCAGTGGTCCGATGGCTGAATCCTTTTCACCCATTAAGATAGGCAGGGGGTTGATTTACTCCAATGATTATCAAAAATGCATGTTAGCCGGGAAAAATATAGAAAAAAATGATTTTCCACCCTTTAATATTTTTACAAAAAACAAAGAAGAAGCGGCCCATTCGGCACAGGATAAAAAGGAGTTGCTGGAAATTCTGTTCAAAGAAGGCAAAAAAGGCATTAATGTTCAGCGTTACAAAGGTCTCGGAGAGATGAATCCCGATCAGTTGTGGAATACCACCATGAACCCCGAAAAAAGAAACCTGCTCCAGGTGAAAATTGAAGATATGGTGGATACCGATGAGATATTCACTGTTTTGATGGGGGAGGAGGTTGAACCCCGCAGAGAGTTTATCCAGAACAATGCCCTGGAAGTGAGCGTTTTGGACATATAGTCGCGTTGCGGGTTACGGGTAAAAAGGGCATAGAGCAAAGGGCATAGCGCATATAGAAGAATTCGGAAGTGGGAATTCGGAAGTCGGAAAAAAAGATTTCGGATTGCGGGCAGATATGGTTGATTGAGTTGACAGGGTTGATTAAGTTGATTGAGTAAAAACAAAACCTGACTCTGTCTTCCAAATTTCCTGTATCCATACCGCCTTCCAACTTCCAATTTCTGTCCTCTGATAAAAGTTACGGGTTGTCAAATTATTCAACCAATCAACCAATCAACCAATCAGCTAATCAACTAGTCAACGAAATAAAACAATGAAAATTCACCAAATAAAAGCCAGGGATTTACCGGATTTGTGGTTTCAGGCTGTCAATGACATTCTCGACCATGGTAAACGATTTGTGATTGATCGTGGCTCCTATGCCGGGCAAACCCGTCTTGAATACGATTATTTTATGGGGCATGTAAATTATCCCGCCACCGTCCCCCTGATACCGGACATTCCGCCTGCTTGCGGCATTCCCAATCCTGTGGAGCATGACTATATCTACGGCGGCCCCGGCTATGAAAGGGCCTATATTGAGTATTTGATGTCAGACCGCAAGGAGGCGGGGGAGTCTTATACTTATGGTGAAAGGTTGACAAAAGTACCATTGACCGGAGACAAACTGGTCTGGTGGGAGCAGGGAAATACTGAAATCGTTGATAAGCGAGAAGTCGACGGCACCATTGTCTTTGAGGAAGAGGGTCGGCTTTATTTAAACCAGATTGAATGGGTCATCGCCACTTATAAGCAATTTGGTCTGCGTAATAATCAGCTGGTATTGCAGGTGGCCCACCCTTCGGATTTGACCTTACTGGATCCCCCCTGTTTGCGATCCATCGACACCCGCATTCAAAATGATACCCTGCACTTTTTTGTGTATTTTCGTTCCTGGGATCTTTGGAACGGATTTCCGGCCAATCTGGCGGCTATTCAGAACCTTAAAGAGTACATGGCCGGCGAGATCGGTGTCAGCGATGGGGAGATGGTGGTGGAGAGCAAAGGGCTGCATCTGTATGGGTATGCTGAAGATCTTGCGAAACTGAGGTGTTTGAGAGATTAATCGGATATTAGTTTAACCTAAATTGAGCGTTTCAAATTTTGGAAACGAAAGGGTTACCCATTAATTTTAAATATTTGATTTCTGATATTATTAATTCTACCCTTTAACCGTTTATTTCTCTTGGATTCATCGGCTATTCGGTTATGCATCATGGTGATTAACGCACCACTGACCCCACCGAAATATTCGCCCAAATCTTTACAGGTAATTCCGGTTATATCCCGCGCTATATAAATTGCAACTTCGCGGGCTTTATTTTTTTTGCGCCCTTTTGTTATTATCTGCTCCTGGTTGCAGCCAAATTCCTCGCAAACAGAATTCGCGACCGTTTCAAGAGGCACTCTTGGTTTGAGCTTCTTTAATTGAGGAATCTCTTTTTCATCTTGCCTGCCGGATAGAAAATTGCTTTTTATCCAATTTACAAAATCCGAATCTCCCAGGATAAAGCCTTCGGCGACCATCCTGTTCGGATTTTCAAGGGTCTTTATATCGACACTTTCGACAAAGTCTTTGTAATTTCGTTTGGCCTCCCTTTTACGCTTACCAAAATTGGACAATAACCAATTGATTTCGAGAAACTGCGGCGCCTTAATCTCGCCAATAATAGCAGAATAACTGCTCCATTTATATTCCGATGGAGCTGACACCATTTTTGCCCTTACCGGGTTTAAGTGGATATAGCGCGATAAATGCTTAAGATACTCATCAGCGTCAATTAAGATTGCCTTGAACCTTCCCTGGAACAAATGCCCATGTCTGCCACCTTTACGATTGAAATAGGTTGCGTAGCTGACCATGATCCATTGCATCGCAACGCTTAAATTCGGCTCCGGCGTCTCCACCAGCAGGTGAAAATGATTGCTCATTAAACAGTAGGTGTGAAAGATGATTGAGAATCGCTCGCTGGCTTTTTCCAGATATTGGAGGAACTTTTCCCTGTCCCGGTCGTTTTTAAATATTTTTTCCTGGTTATTTCCCCGGTTGATCACATGATAATACGCACCCGGATATTCAATGCGCAGCGGGCGTGCCATTTACTTTGCCTCTATTTTAGATTTTGAAAGATTTTCAGTGTGAGGCGACAATACGAAGA
>CALZJV010000315.1 GCA_945787595.1 uncultured Desulfobacterales bacterium
AATCTTCGATCTTCAATTCCGGCTTGTCCGGGTTGGGTATCATCCTAAAGCAACATCAAGAGTCATCATGACGGCAAAGCCTAACATCGCTCCAATGGTTGCGACATCCGTATGTTTTTCAAGTTGGGATTCCGGGATTAGCTCCTCAACCACAACATAAATCATCGCTCCTGCCGCAAATGCAAGGGCGTATGGAAGAATCGGGCGCATTATTATCACCGCAACCGCACCAAGAACGCCTGCTATCGGTTCGACAACTCCGGATAACTGCCCGTACCAGAAACTTTTAAGCCTCGAAATACCTTCACGGCGCAGCGGAACTGAGACTGCGGTTCCTTCGGGAAAATTCTGTATACCAATCCCCATAGCCAGTGCGACAGCACCGCCCAATGTAGCTGACGGCAAATCAGCGGCTAAAGCGCCAAACGCCACACCGACTGCCAGTCCTTCCGGTATATTATGAATCGTAATAGCCAATACCAGCAGGACGCTTCTCTGCCAGCTTGTGCTGATCCCCTCGGCTTCTTCTTTTGGAAATCCAGGGTGTAAGTGAGGTAACAGCTTGTCGATAACCCAGAGAAAACCTCCGCCCAATAGAAATCCTGAAGTTGCGGGAACCCAGGCAGGTATACCTGATCCTTCAGCCATTTCAATTGCCGGGGCCAGTAAAGACCAATAAGAGGCTGCAATCATAACACCTGCGGCAAAACCAAGCATGGCATCCAGAGTTGTTCGATTGATGCTTTTAAAAAAGAATACCAAGCCTGCACCCAAAGCAGTCATAAACCAGGTAAACAAAGTCGCAATGAGTGCTTGATAAATTGGACCCAATCCAGAAAAGAAATCGATTAACATAATTATCGCTCCGGTTTTCTTCGGTATAATAAAAATCTTAAAGAAGCTATAGAATTTTTTATTGAGATCATCAAGTTATTTTTGCCGACTATCCTGGTGGAATTGGCAACTGCTATCAAAGCAGTACCCATATCGGCGAATACCGCTTCCCAAATTGTAGCCAACCCTATTGCGCCAAATAGTATGAAGATTCCTTTAACGGTAAATGCCAGCATAATATTCTGCCAGATAATCCGGCGTGTTTGCTTGGCAATGGAAACCGCCTCTGCCATTTTCATGGGCGAATCATTCATCAAAACCACATCCGCCGTCTCGACGGCAGCATCGCTGCCAAATGCCCCCATGGCCACCCCGACATCCGCGCGGGCAAGCACCGGTGCATCGTTTACGCCATCCCCAACAAATGCAATTTTGCCTTTACGACTGCTCTGCCGGTTTAGCTTTTCAAAAATACTGACTTTATCCTCGGGCAGAAGATCTGCATAAAAGCGGTCAATCGATAGTCTATTTGCGACGGCTTCGGCGGCACATCTATTATCGCCGGTCAGCATTGCAACATGCTCTACTCCCTGTTTTTTTAGTAATTTAATAGCGTTATCCGCATCAGGCTTGATCTCATCACCAATGGTGATGTAACCGGCGTAATTGCCATCCACAGCAAGGTGGGCGACCGTATCGTCGAATTCACATTTAGGATGATCGATCGAGTGTAAGTGTAAAAGACTATCGTTGCCAACCATAAGCGAATGATCTCCGTAACGGGCTTTGACACCCTGGCCGGAGATTTCGGTATGATCAGAAACCATAGAGGCCTTCAACTCTCGCCCGTTTTTATTAAAAGCGTTATTAATTGATATCGCAATGGGATGATTTGAATGCAGTTCCGCGGCAGCAGCAAATTCCAGAAGCTGATCTTTTGAAAATCCGTTCAAATTGAATACTCCCTTGACTTTAAACACGCCTCTGGTCAAGGTTCCGGTTTTGTCAAACACCACCGTTTTAACGGCTGCCAGGGCATCGATAAAGTTGGAGCCTTTTACCAGGATGCCCCTGCGAGAGGCTCGGCCGATCCCGCCGAAATAGCCCAGAGGAATACTGACAACCAGCGCACAAGGGCATGAAATCACCAACAGTACCAGAGCGCGGTATATCCAGGTTTGAAAAGATGCTCCGGTTGTAAGGGGCGGAATAAAAGCGATACAGGCTGCAATTATCACCACAGCCGGTGTATAATAGCGGGCAAATGTTGTTATGAATTTTTCAGTTTTTGCTTTTCTTGCAGTCGCATTCTCGACAAGATCCATAATCTTGGAAATAGAAGATTCATTAAAAGGCCGAGACACACGGACCGTTAAGGCGCCGCTTTTATTGATTTGGCCGGCCAGAACGGTGTCTCCGGGTTTGGCGGTTATGGGTACAAATTCGCCGGTTAGAACGGATGAATCTAGCTGAGAGCTACCAGTAAGTATTTGACCGTCAAGGGGAATTTTTTCGCCGGGTTTAATGAGGATTAAATCGCCAACTCCTACGGATTCCGGCCTAACTTCATGATACCCGTCAGAGGTTTTTATAACCGCCTTATCCGGTTTCGCTGCTAAAAGAGCTCGTATCGAGCGGCGTGATCGTGACACGGCTGAGGTCTGGAGCATTTCGCCGACTTTAAAAAAGATCATTACCCCGATGGCCTCCGAATAAGCATGAATCGCCAGCGCCCCGCCAGTGGCAATCATCATGAGGACATTTTCATCGAAGAATGTCCCTTTTCGGATCGTTTTAAGAGCCCCGAGAAGGACGTTCCAACCTGCCATGAGATAGGCTGAAATAACAATGGCTATTTCCAGTACTAAAAAATGTTCTCTATGAAACCAGTCTTCAAAAAACAGCTGCAGGATAAATAGCGCCGTCGCCACGATCAGGATCGAGAGTTCTCTGTTAAATTTAAATTCTCCGGATTCTTCACGATGCTCATACGGAGAAGCTTTCTCTGATTTCGGTACAATCTCAACTTCGGGTTCAATCTTGTGGACCTCTTCTACAATCCGAGCCATATCCTTGGCCCTCACATGCAGGGTCAGGCTGGCAAAGTCGATGACAGCATCATCGACACCCTCGACTTTTTTCAATCCATTCTCAATTTTTGCTGCACATGATGCGCAATCGAGGTTTCTGACGCTAAATCTTTTCATTGATATTTCTGTCATCGGGCGAATCCTCTCAATGGAGCAATCATTCCTGGACATGCTCCATTCCCAAATTAAGTAGTCTGCGAATGTGGTCATCGTCCAGGGAGTAGTAAATGACTTTACCGTCCCTTCTGGCTTTGACAACCCGGGATTGTTTTAGATTTTTCAATTGATGAGAAACCGCCGGTTGTTTCATCTTTAACAATGCGCAAAGATCACAAACACACATTTCAGATTCACTCAGTGCCCAGAGAATACCTAATCTTGTGCTATCACCAAAAAGTTTAAACAGGTCAGCTACGTCATATAGTGCCATTGGATCAGGCATATTTTTCTTCACCGATCGGATTGTGTCCCGATGGATTCCTTTGGTTATGCACGTTTCAACTGCATCTTTTCGGCTGCGATGTTCTCTTAGCATGTCTTATATTCCCCACTCAAATAATACCATTAGTTGTTCATATGAACATATAATAATATGTTATCGGGTTGTCAAGTTTTTTTCAATTTCAACGCGTTGTTTTTTAACAGGAGAAAATTAATCTCAAAAATGAATTGATTAAATTATGGGAGAGTTCAAAAAAGTATACATTCATTATAAAATAAGTTTCATAATGATATGTTAGAACCTTGCGTAAATTCAACTTACCCCTTAAATATATTATAAAAAAGAAATTTATGCGTATTTGCACGAAATTTGCGTATTGCAGATAGAGGGGGGGAGGAAAAGAGTAAAAATTTATACACTAATACGCCGGAGAGTAGATTTGTTTTTTAATTTACAAGGAAAATATGGATTTATTTGACATCATTGGTTTTATTTTGGCCGCCGCTGCCCTATGCCGGGTTTTAATATTTTAGCACTCAAACATATCCAAAAATTAAGAATGAAAAAAATCGGATTCTAATCTACCGGTTACGCTTTTGCATCGCCTTATGTTCGGCGGCCAGCTCATTGAGCAAACTTTGGATTGTCCAGGTTTCCGAGGTAGGCGTCAAGGTGGCCCATAGCGTCGGTTTCATCTTTGATTCCCGGCAACCGGTCATCAAGCGGTGCATTTCGTTTTGAGTGATACCGGCCATGATGATGGCTCTCGGCAGTTCCGAAGAAACGCCCCACCCGCTGCCATCCTCGAGTTCCATAAGTTCGTCGACCCGCATGTCCGCCTGGTTCTCTGATACCCAGACTTTGGGTATTTCGGATAAACCGATCAATTCTAAGAGCTTGGCAAAGTTTGGCTGGACGCTTTGAGAAAATCCGCAAAGCAGCAATTTCCGTGGACCATACAGCGGTCTGTCGGTATTTGAGACCTTTTCAAATTTGGCATCGGTCATGGTATCTCTCCTGTGCCTCTCGTCCAATATTTTTTACAAGATGTTGTCAAGAACTGAAGGTTTCAGCAAATCATAACTAGTATTTATTGAAGATTGTCGATTGAAGATTGAAGATTTAAGGTCCGCCTCCGGCGGGATCAATTATAAAAAAACTCGTAAAAAAGGCAGAGCGAAGCGGCATCCATAAATCTTCAATCTTCATTCTTCATTCTTCAATATTAAATTCGCCTACATTTATTCAGCTGCCGGTTTCAATCTGTTTTCTATGTGGACGGGACTTGCAATCAGTTTTTGCGTCAACATGATGTGTTCGGTTTGCTTCCAGGCAGCCAGGTCAATTTTTCCGAATTCAAAATCCGGCGCCGGCAGCATGAGTTTGCGCGTGACCGGGAGCTGTTGGCGTACAATGGCCACCGGGGTCTCTTTGTTAAACTGCAATACGGTCTTGATGGCTTTTTCTTTGTTGGCCGGATCTAGCGCTTCGCGCCAGCCCTGGAGCAGTGCGGTAATAAACCGTTTAACGGTATCCGGGCGGGATTCGAACATCTTTTTCGAAGTCACCACCGAATTGGCCACAAATTGGATGCCGAAATCAGCTGGCCCCACAAAGCTGTACTGTTCGCCTGCTTTTTTCAGTTTGGCGCCGATAATCGGTGCCTGGGCATTGATATAAAGTGGCCAAAAATCGACTTTCCCCTGGTAAAACGGTGTGTAATCATAGCGCACACTGTAAAGGTTCAACTCACTGTCCGCGATGTTGTATTTTGCCAGTAGCGCCCGCATGATGGTTTCATCGTTGCCCCCGTAAGTAATGCCGACCACCCGGCCCTTAAAATCGGCAGGATTTTTAAACGGGGATTTATCCGGCCGGTAGATCCAGTGCAGGGGATTGATCTGAAACAACTGGGCAAGCACCACAATCGGTGCGCCCTTGGACACAGCCCGGATGACCTGATCGGCGGAAGCCACTCCGAACTGAGCTCGGCCGAGCTCGATCTCTTTGATGGCATCGCGTTCAGGCCCCCCCGCTTTTACGGCCACTTTAAGTCCGTTTTTCGCAAAGTTGCCGTTGACATCCGCCCACAGGTCACCGACCACACTGACGTTAAACAGCCATTTCAGCCGGTAGGCGACCTCCTCTTTTTCTTGAGCCCATAAATTCGTACTCATGCCGCAAATGCATGCACTGATGACGACGGCAACCATCATATATCCTATTCTTTGTTGTTGCGGACTCATGTTAGCCTCCTTTGGGAACCTCCCATCTTTTTTGAATCCTATGCCCAATCCATTCCAATAACACTAAATACAATGAGGTGCATACCCCAATCAGAAAAAGCGCCACCAGAATCTTTGCCAGATCACTTTGGAACAGGGCAATACGAATGCTGTAACCGATACCGGCATCGGCGGCAATAAATTCCGCCACAATCGTGCCGACCATTGCTAGGGTTGCACTGCCCACGATGACCGTTATCAGTTTATTGATGTTTTCAAATGCACGAATTTTGACTTGCAGCCACCATGTCATTCGCCGGGTGGATTCGAAAAAATGCTCGATTTCAGAAACAGGCTCGGAAAATATGCCGATAAATGAGAGCAGCAGGGGAAAGTAGCAGATCATGGCAGCGATCAACAACCGTGAAGAGAGTCCGTCGCCCAGCAAAATGAAAATAATCGGTGCCACTGCCACAATGGGATAGGCCTGAATATTATAGGCCGCTACCCGAATAAAAGACCCCACCCAGATCGTTAAGCGACCGATAACAGCGACCATGGTTGCTAGGCAGATCGACAGAATATGGCCGAGGATTGCAACCGAAAGCGTATTAACAACGGCCGTAAAATAAATCAGAAAGAATTGTCGGGCGGATTGCCAAATTTCGCCGGGACTGGGGATGACATAATCCGAAAGGTCCAAACTGTATTTGATCATCAGTAACAGCGCCAGGCCTAAAACATATATGATAAAAAATTGATATATGCGCCTATGAAGCATTTACGATCTCCAGCATGGTTTGTTCAAGTGCGGTTTTATCCAGCTCCCGCTCCTTTACATGATTTTGACCGCAGATCGTAACTGCTTGAGGAACTTTATGGTGACTGCGCAGCACAAGGATTTGATCACAGAATTTCGCCACTTCAACCACATTATGGGATATGTACAAAAAACAACGATTCGGAAACATCTCTTTTATTTTTTGAATGATTTTTTCTTTGGTGAGTTCGTCAACATTGGCCAGGCTTTCATCCATGATCAGTAGATCAAAATCCTGAAGCAGATAGCGAGTCAGGTTGGTGCGGTTTTGCTGTCCCAGCGATAGCTGCGCAAAACGGGATTCCATCAAGGCTTCAATTCCAAATGAGTTTATCAATTCGACAACGATAGATTTGTTGGAAGCGGGTGTGTTTAATTCCAGATGCTCTCGAACACTCGACCAACCCGGAAGTCTTTCTAAGTTATACGTATACAGGATACGATTCATCGCGTTGGTGGCTATCTCACCATGGAAGCCATTCATTTTGCCGCAAATCATTTTGGCCAGCGTAGTTTTGCCGACACCGGAAGGCCCGAACAGCGCATGGAAACCGGGAGCGGTAATAGCACAGGTCAGATTTTTAAATACTTCGTTGCTGGAACCGGGATACTTGTAGTTGATATCTTTAAATTCAAGCTGCATTCGAATTTTGTTGCAAAACATTGTCGCCACCAAGACACCAAAACA
>CALZJV010000316.1 GCA_945787595.1 uncultured Desulfobacterales bacterium
ACATCACCGCTATGAAATTGCTGATGCCAATGATCGCAAAATAAAATAGCATGATGTGGCGCCGGCGTCCTGGTGTCCGATCGTTCTTTCTCCCAGGCGGCTGGCACGACCCATTTTGGCCAACATCTCCCGGGTGGACTTCATGCCCACCTTAGCGGCCTGTTCAAAATCCGCCAACGCCCCGGCAAGTTTTTTGCCTTCTTTTTCAGCTGCTTCGATAGCCCTTACCGCCGGTGAGAGGGTGTCGATTAAGGTTTTATCGCCGAGACTGGCCTTGCCGATGTCCAGAACGCCTTGTTCTCCGGTTTGAAACATTGTCACCAGGTCGCTTAAATTCACCTCGCTTTTGCCGGCACACTCCTGGGACAGCTTGAGAAAAAAAGTCCCATACAGTGCGCCCATTGCGCCACCGACAGAGTTTAATACCACCATTCCCACATCCTTGAAAAGTGTTCCAACATCCTCGGCTGAGCTTTCGGCCAGCTTTTTCTTCACTTCCCGAAAGCACTTGGCCATGTTGACCCCGTGGTCTCCGTCGCCGATGGCGCCGTCCAGTTCCGAGAGGTATTCCTTTTCATCTTCAATGATATCGCACATGATATCCAAAGCCTGCAACATCTGAGGTGTCGTGATGGTATCCGTCATAGCTATATTATCCTTGCATCTGAATTAAAAGAGATTTGCTGAATTTGACTAAATGTATCCAAATTGGGATATTGCATAATGCCGGCCAACAGTTACCGGATTACCCTATCACCTTAAAGCATGGCGTATCTACCGGTGCCGCCAGCAGCTGTTTTAATTCCGCATCCAGTTTCATCAGCGTGACTGAAAAGCCCGCCATTTCAAGGCCTGTAAAGAACTCGCCGACAAAAGCATGCCCGACCTTCAGGCCTCTCTCATCCAGCATCTGTTTCACCTTGCGATAGCAGATGTAAAGTTCCAATTGTGGTGTGCCGCCCAGGCCGTTGATCAACACAGCGACCTCGTCGCCGGACTGGTACGGCAAGTCTTCAATCACTTCAAGGGCCATTTTTTCGGTGATCTCGTCGGCCGCCAGCATTTTAATTTTCGCGGTTCCGGCCTCGCCATGGTGACCCACTGCATATTCCATTTCGTCTTCGGCCAGGGAAAAGGTCGGTGATCCTTTGGCCGGTACCGTACAGGGTGAAAGTGCGACACCTAGAGTGCGGGTGTTGTTATTTACTTTTTCCACTGCCGCCTTGCATTCCTGCAAACTGCCACCGGCGGCCGCCTTGGCACCGGCCACCTTCCAAGCCAGGAAGGATCCCACAACCCCGCGGCGTTTGTTCGCCTCTTCTTTGGGGCCGGATCCCACATCGTCGGTGCCGATGACCTGTTCGACGTCAATGCCCTCGGCTTTGGCCATATCGGCCGCCAGCTGAAAGTTCATTACATCGCCGGCATAATTGCCCAAAAGAAACAACACCCCTTTGCCGGCATTGGCCGCTTTGGCTGCTTCGAAACAGGCCAATGGCGGCGGAGACGTAAATATTTCACCCACTGCCACCGCATCGAGCATACCCTGGCCGATAAAGCCGATAAATGCCGGTTTATGGCCTGAGCCACCGCCGGTGATGACCCCGACCTTGCCCGCTACAGGAGCATCTACTCGTACCACCGTTCTGGCTGTATTCAATTTGCGGACATACTTTTTGTGGACATCCAGAAAACCTTCCAGCATCTCATCCACCACATCATACGGATCGTTGATGAATTTTTTCATGGAATCCTCCGTTTGAAAATACTAGGTTTGCCGGTTAACCAGATAGCCAGTTTGCCGGTTTCAATAGGGAAATGTTCCTTATTTAACGGGTCAACAGGCTCAACGGGCTCAACCGGCCACCGGGTTGACGGGCCAACGCCCAACCCATTTTATTTGTCATGCGCTTCGGCATAATCATAAATCCGCTGGATTTTTTGCTCCGAGCGCCCGCCGGACTCATATTCGGCCTTCATCCAGATGGTCACCAGGCTCTTGGCCAGTTCCACGCCTGTGACCTGCTCACCCAGGGTCATAATATTGGCGTTATTGCTTTTTATCGAACGGTCGGTGGAATAGGCATCCGCACAGAGGGCCGCATAGGCACCGGGTACTTTATTGGCTGTGATACACATGCCGATTCCGGTGCCGCACATCAATATGCCGCGATCGTTTTTGCCGGCAGCGACGGCTTCGGCCACATCGATGGCCACATTCGCGTAAATTGGATCGTCACTGCCGAAATCTTCACATTCATATCCCAATTCGGCCAGATGTTTGATAATGGCCTCTTTAAGTCCCACAGCGTTGGGGTCACAGCCGATAGCTATTTTTTTCATATCCTTCTTCTCCAATGTTATGGTTACTAAAAATAATACACTGTATTTACCTAGCTTACGCTCAGAAGATAATAGGTTCACCGGTTAACCAGTGTGTCCATTCGCGATGAATCCTATCTATTCTAACAAATCGACAACGGGATAGCTGGCCAACAGGTGAACCGGCTAAACCGGCCAACGGGTCCACGGGCAAAACCGGTTTAACCGAATAACTCTTTTTTCACAAAATCAACGGAACCTGTCATTACTCGCCGAATCTCTGCCAGATCGACGGGCTGTGAAGCCCTTCGGGGAGAGGCATCCGGCGCCCGCCGGATCCTTAAGGGGATTTCAAGCGAAATCGGCACCGGCTGAGAGAGGACAGCCAGTTCTTTTAATATCTTTTGGTAATCAATGGTGCCTTTACCGATTTCCGTGAAATACCATCCGGAGTCATCGGAGGCAACATCTTTTATATGATAATGCACTGCGCAATCGCGCACAAATTTGTAATCTTCTTCCGGTCGTATTTTTTCAAAACAATGGGATAGAAGATTGCCGAAGTCGTAGTTGATTTTTACAGTTTCCTGCCCGATTTCTTCAATCAGAGTTGCTGACGGCGCACCGGAATCCATCACATTGGCCTTGCCGTCTCCCGGATTTTCAAGAACAATAACCATTCCCAACCCTGCGGCTGTTTGTCCCAATTCCTTAATATTTTGCATAAATTGTCGTTTGTGCTGCAGCGGGGCGGCGTTCGACACGATATATTTCGAGCCGAGCTTTTCGGCAAATGCCATGCGATTTTTAAATACCTTTACAATCCCGTCCCGGGACAGGTCCACATGCGATGAGAAGGACAGGCACTTTAAGTTGTGCTCTGCCAGCAGGTTTCTGATTTTGGCGGCATTGCCATCGGTAAAATAGTCTTCGGTGAAGGGGTCCGTGTAGCCTTCGATAAACGCAATTTCAACCAGATCGACACCGGTCCGGGAGATCTCCTTGAACGCGGTCGCCAGATCATAGCCGTCATAGGCGGCCGTGCTAATTAGAATCGGATTTTTCATGATTATATTTTTTATATTAAGTTAGCCACAAGGGCCCTAAGTCACCAAGGTTATAATAAAATTTTGTTGATGCCGTTCTTAACAGTAGAAACGTTTTAATAAGAAAGTTAATCTTTCTATTCCCTCTTTGTGCCTTCGTGTCTTGGTGGCTTAACGCTTGCCTTGCCAGACTCTCTGGGGTTCGGGTTCTTTACTTAAGAGAGAAAAGATTGTTTTCAATAAATTGCCAGGTTTTCAAGTAATCGTCGCCGGAAATCAGGCGCTCAAATTCGGTGTTATCGATCTGCTCCAAAAGTCGCCAGATCTTGTTGGAAATTCTGCTGTTGGCTTCAAACGTCCCGATGATATCCCAGCGGGTGGGTGAGGTATCCGAAGTCATATAGTCCTGGTAGTCGTATTTTTTGAGATAGTAGAGAAATTCGATATACTCCAGGAAGTGCTTGGTGCCGCAGAAGTAGTCCCAATCCCATTTGCCGTCGTTGTCGTTGATGTGAATATAGGCTTTGTACGGACTTTCCGACAACAGCACAAAAGCTTCGGCCGGGTTTTCGTTGCCGTACATGGAGTGCCCGAAATCAAGGGTGATGCCCATATCTTTGTTTTGGATATCGTTGAGCAGACACAGGGCTTTAGCCGCTGTGTCGACAAAACAGCGCCCCCGGGTTTCACTGGGTTTGTATTCGACAAAGAGGGGAATCTCCGGTCGGTGGGCTCCGGCTTCTCCGAATGCATCCACCAGATATTTCCAGGTGCGGGCATAATCGTACTGAAAGGAAAACTCGTAGCCGTCACCGAGCGGGCAGCAGGTGACCTTGTCGGCGCCGATGCCGGCGGCAAAATCTTTGCCTTCTTTGATGAAGCGCACCGCTTTATCACGGATGTCCTTATCGTGGGACGTCAATCCGCCGTTGCGAAATTCAGGCTCGGCCTTCACATTAACATTGACCGCCGCTACCTTTAAATCATGTTTCTTCAGAAGTTCCGTGGTTTCCTGTGGATTGCTGACTTCGTAGGGATAAACGATTTCAACGCCATCGTAGCCATCAATTTCAGTCATTAGCTTGAACTTTTGGTCCAATTCTAGCGGCTTGTTATATTCGTGAAAACGGTCTTTGGTTTTGGATAAAAAGCCGGTAATAATGGCCATATTCAACATAACATCCTCCTATCAAAATATATTTTCCCGGAAACCGGTACTAGTGTCATGTCCTACAGGTAATAAACAAATCACGGATTGAACTAATAATACTATCTTGTCCAAAATAATTTTGTATAAATTCCAAATCTCAAATTCCAAATTACAAATAAATCTCAAATCACAAAATTGAAATTGGTGCTTGTAATTTTTTATATTCAAAGACTCAACTATAGTTTAACTATCCGGTTGCACTTTTTTCACGTATTTGTGGGACGCAACACTATTCATCTTGCACCGTACCAGATTTACGGAATCTGCGTGGTAAAATTCTGGCTAACAATTTATCTTTTAAGTTTTTAAATAGCGAAAACTGACTGAGTACGGTCCAGACAATGACCAGAAAAAGCAGCAGTGCCACCGGGCGGGTAAATACCGGCATGAAGCTTCCCTGGGAAACCATCAGGGCCCTTCTCAGATTTTCGTCGGCCATGGGGCCCAGAATAACACCGATCACCAGGGGGGCGATGGGATACCCCATCTCGATCAGAAAATAGCTGATAATTCCCACGGGCAGCATCAGGTACAGGTTGAAAATATTCATCCCCAGGGCATAGGAGCCGATGATGCACAAAACACCGATGATCGGCATAAAAATCTGAGTTGGGATGCGCAGTACCTTGACGACCTGTTTGGCCATCAGCATGCCTACCACCCACATCGCCATAGAGGCCAGTAGCAGAATCGCCGCTACCTCAATGATGAAATTGGGGTGTTCAAAGGTGATCATGGGTCCCGGAGTGACGCCGTGCAGCATGAGGGCGCCCAGCAACATGGCTGCCGGAGGGCTGCCGGGGATGCCCAGGTTTAAGAGTGGAATCATGGCGCCGCCGACACAGGCGTTGTTGGCCACTTCGGTTGAAAGAACGGCGGTGATTTCCCCTTTGCCGAAGCGTTCGGGATGTTTGGACGTGTTTTTGGCGGCGCCGTAAGATACCCAGGCCGCAATGTCTTCCCCGATGCCCGGCACGGATCCGATACCCACACCGATAAGGGCCGAACGGATGATTCGGGGAATGTTTCTGACAATCGTGCCGAATTCGGGCAATATTTTCTGGAACTTCTGGGTTTCACCGATCTGAAACCGTTCCTTGAGCACCTGAATGATCTGGGGGATGCCGAAGGCGCCGATTAACACGGGTACCACCTCTACGCCGGCATCAAGTTCGGGAATCCCAAAGGTAAATCGCGGATAAAACTGCAGCATGTCGCGACCGACACAGGCCAGAAACAGACCCAAAAAACCGGCTATCCAGCCTTTGATGACCAGATCCGGGCTGGTCAGCGTGCCACTGATCAGAATCCCGAAAAATGCCAATAGAAAAAACTCGAAGGAGGTAAACTGCAGTGCAAAAAACGATATCAACGGCGAGATACTGACCAGAAACAGCATGCTGATAATCGTCCCGATAGCCGAGGCGGTGGTCGTCAGACCGATGGCGCGACCGCCTTCGCCTTTGAGGGCCAGCGGGTATCCATCCAGGGCGGTGGCTGCCGAAGCTGCCGTGCCGGGGATATTGATCAGAATGGATGCGTACGAACCGCCGTAGGTCCCACCCACATAAATGGCCAGCAGGCAAATCATGGCAGTGGCAGTGTCCATGCCATATGTCATAGCGGTTAACAGTGCGACGCCAAGGGTCGATGTTAGCCCCGGCATTGCCCCGAACATAATTCCCAGGATAACGGAACCAAAAAGAATAGCAAGGTGAACCGGGTCTGAAGCCAGATGCAATACGGTCTGAAAGTAGAACCCGATGCGTTCAAGTACTACCATTAAATCATTTTCCCTTTAAAAATTTGCATTACAGAAACTCGAGGTACCAGAAGTAATCCATAATGGCCACGATAAGGCCTTCAGCCGGCATCGGCACCAGGAGAAAGTATTTAAAGATCAGACCGACTAACAATGGCGAGGCGATGGCGATGATCATTGCTGTCCGATATTTTTTGCGCAAGGCGGCATTATTGCGAATCAGCATCCAGGCATACATGCAGTATGCGACGATGAAACAAAGCGCCAGAATATCAGCCGGGAAAGGTACAACCCGGCTCAAAGCTTCATTCAACCCGAGTGAAAAATATATGATGAAAACAATGACGCCCGCCAGGTAGAATAAAAAAAACTTTTTAAGCAGCTTGGCATCGTCAAAGTAAAAAGCGGAGATGAACACTGCCAGGAAAAGGACCGCACTCAAAAAGAAATCAATGCGCGGTATATTCAAAAATACAAACGATAAAAATAAAACAACAATTGAGTAAAACCGCAGATTCGATATGGAATTTAAAAATTGTAAAAGCGCTTTACTCGACAGCCAGCGAACCGTTTCGGCAAATGCCTTAAAACCGACCATCTTCAGTGCGGTTCGGCACAGCAGCCCCCCCAGCAGCATAATCATGCCGCCGACAAATAGTGGGAAAATTGCCGGGGAAACATACCAAACGTTCTGAACGCCGCCCCAACTGTCTTTCATGGGCATTTTTACAGCCTGCAGGACTATCCAAAACATACCAAACGTTCTGAACGCCGCCCCAACTGTCTTTCATGGGCATTTTTACAGCCTGCAGGACTATCCAGAGTCCGAACAGACACATAACGGCACCGGAATAAATATCCGCCTTGCGGAGTGTTTCTTTCTCAAACATTGTGAATATTCCTCAATGATCATTTACAAGCTTCACGTGATCGAGTCCCCTAGCCGCCAAGTTGTTTTGTAAACATTCATAGGCTGTTTACGGGGCAGTTTCCGGGACGGTGTCCGAAGACCAGTATCCGCCGAATCCGTGCGATCTTTACGGTTCGACCAAAGCCTCCTGTGAATTTCTGGGGCAACAATACGCCAATTCCTTTGGATTCGAGTTCAGAATCAGTCGAGTTTACTTCTGTTATGGACAGGGCAAATGGCCTTCCCGATTTATCAGGCTCTATCGGCTGGGCTTCGGCGCCCTGGAAGGTTTGGAAAATTTAATGATGGAAAAAGGTGCCGATCAGAAGCTAGATTTTACCTATATCGAAGATGCGGCCCGCGGCACCGTCATGCTTTATCAGGCTAAAGCGGTCAAACATAATATTTATAACATTGCCACAGGAGTGCCTACCAGCTTAGGAAGAGTGGCCGAACTTTCCCAGAAGTATTCATCCTCACCGGTCAAGGTCCAACTGGGACCCGGTGAGCTCATGCAGCGCTGTGAAGCCCTGGATATCAGCCGGGCCAGAAAAGAGCTCGGCTTTGAACCAAAATTCAGCGTTGAAGAAGGCGTTCAGAAATACGCCAGATGGTTGGAAAAGAAGCTAAAATAAAGTCAGCTTGACTTTATGATATTTGATGATCTATTTTGATTACGAATTTTGAACCTCGACATAAGAACTACATCGATCATATACACTCTAAAACGGAGATAACTTATGCCGTTAGACCCCCAGGTTAAAAAAATTTTGATAGAGGCTGCAGCGCTGGAACTGCCTGCCTATCAGGATTTGTCACCAGCAGCGGCCAGAAAACAAATGCTGGATCTAGCGCCTCCTATCGATCCCTTACTGTCAGTTGAAAAAGTAGAAGATCGCATCATACCCGGCCCGGACGGTGGCATTGCGATACGGCTCTACTACCCTTTGGGTGATCCGCCGTTCGCGG
>CALZJV010000317.1 GCA_945787595.1 uncultured Desulfobacterales bacterium
CTTCCTAGTATTTAAACTGATCCTTCCGGTCCAGGTTGCGGTATTGAATGGCTTCCGAGATGTGATCGACCTGGAGGTTTTGCTCTGATTGCAGATCGGCGATGGTGCGGGCAATTTTTAGGATACGATTGAAGGCCCTGGCTGAAAGCCCCAATTTGTCGATGGCAGACTCCAGAAGGTTTCTGGAAGCTTCATTGATTTGACAGTGCTTTTTAATATGGCGGCTGCTCATCTGGGCGTTGCAGAAAATTTTTGTGCGTGCAAACCGTTTGGATTGAATGGCGCGGGAGGCGGCCACGCGTTTGCGAATTTCCGCCGAAGACTCGGCGTTAGATTCCCGCATCAGGTCTTTGTAAGGTACCGCCGGAACTTCCACATGAAGGTCGATGCGGTCTAAAAGCGGGCCGGATATCTTGGAACGATAGCGATGAATCTGTTGGTATGAGCAGCGGCAGGCATGTTTGGGATCTGCTAAATACCCGCACGGACATGGATTCATGGCAGCCACCAGCATAAAGCTTGAAGGGTAAGTCAGTGTGGTTTAAATTCAGGAAGCTCATCTAAAAAGAGCACGCCATGGTGGGCCAGGCTGACCTCGCCGGGCCGCGGAATATGCCCCCCGCCGATCAGTCCGGCATCGGAAATGGTGTGATGAGGAGAACGAAAAGGACGTTTGGTAACCAGAGCCTGGTCTTTTTCCAACAGCCCGATAACGCTAAATATTTTGGTGGTTTCAATGGCTTCTTCAAATGTAATAGGCGGCAGAATAGTCGGCAGCCGTTTGGCAAGCATGGTCTTCCCAGAACCGGGCGGCCCGATCATGACCAAATTATGACCGCCGGCGGCGGCGATTTCCAGCGCCCGTTTGACATGCTCCTGTCCCATGACTTCAGCATAGTCCAGCTCAAATCGACCCTCCATTTCAAAAATATCGGACACATCGGTCTTTTCCGGTTCCAGGGGTGTAAAACCGGTTAAAAAAGCAACCACCTGGGACAGAGTAGTCACCGGATACACGTCGATGCCGCGGACCACCGATGCTTCGCGACCATTTTCGAAGGGAACTATGATGGCCCTGTAGCCTGCTTTCTTTGCTGCCAGCGCCATGGGCAGGGAACCTCTCACCGGTTTTACGCGGCCGTCCAATGAGAGTTCACCAAGGATGAGATACTGAGAAATGATTTTCTGAGGAATGATTCCGGTTGCCGCCAAAATACCTAAGGCAATCGGCAAATCAAAGCCGGTACCTTCTTTTTTTATGTCAGCCGGCGCTAAATTTACGGTAATGCGGTCATCCGGAAAGCGGTAGCCCGAATTGCTGATGGCTGATTTCACCCGTTCTTTGCTTTCTTTAACCGCGGCCTCTGGCAATCCAACAGTGGAAAACGTTGGAAGTCCGGAGGTGATGTCGACTTCCACTTCCACCCGATAAGCGTCTATTCCAAGAACCGCACTGCTAAGAACTTTGGCCAGCAACCTTCCCCCTTATGCCGGAAAATACAATCTTTTTCCCAAAATCTAATGCCTGGATAACCGAATCCAAACCGGTCGATGCTATAACAAATCAGGGTCGTCAGAACAATCTTTTTGTTGACATTCGTGCTCATATGGTTATTATTTTCAGCATTTAACCAGTTTCGATAAATATTTTGCCTCTGGGAATCATCAGGCATTTTTTATCGACTGCTGAGTTAATTTATCAAAGACCGTCATTGACGATATCATATAAATGGCCATACCAACCCATCAAAGAACCCTGGACCAAGCGGTGAGTTGTTCGGGAATCGGGCTTCATTCCGGTACCCAAGTTCATCTGGCAATCAAACCTGCACCGATCAATCACGGAATTAAATTTGTCAGAAAAGATTTACCGGATAACCCCACTATTCCAGCCCGGTTTAATTGTGTGGTCGACACCAGCCTTGCCACGGTTATTGGATTAGACGGCGCTATTGTGTCAACCATTGAGCACCTGATGGCATGTTTAGCCGGGTTATCCATCGACAATGTCATAGTCGAGCTTGATTCCTATGAAGTACCGGTAATGGACGGCAGTGCCGGCCCCTTCACCCGGATGATACTGGAAGCCGGCATCCGAAAACAGAAGGCCGAGCGTCATTTTTTTGTGCTAAAAGAGCCTATTGTGTTGGAGCAGGATGGTAAGTCTGTTGGCGCCTATCCGGATACTACGTTCAAAATCACCTGCAATATTGAATTTGACCACCAACTCATCCGAAAGCAGTCCTGTTCGATAGAAGTGGTGGATCACATATTTGA
This sequence comes from uncultured Desulfobacterales bacterium, assembly GCA_945787595.1. The sequence goes on from CALZJV010000317.1 coordinate 2,278, forward strand.
ACGTGAAATTTCCAGTGCACGGACGTTTGGTTTTCTGGATGAGGTCGAGTATATGAAGCGCTGCGGCCTTGCTCGCGGGGGCTCACTGGACAACGCCGTGGTCATTGATAAAAATGAAATTTTAAACGAGGGAGGGTTGCGATACCAGGACGAGTTCGTTCGCCACAAACTGCTGGATTGCATCGGTGATTTTTCCCTTCTCGGCATGCCGATTTTAGGCCATATTGTTACTAAGAAATCAGGCCATGCATTCAATCATGCATTTCTTGAAAAGTTCTTTAATAATAAAACGTGCTGGCAGACCCAAACCATGCACCCCCCCCAACTCTGACCACAAGAGGTTAAAATCACTTGCCATTTAAATCGGTTTCCGCTATTAATAAATGTTAAAATCCGTTTTAAATCTTGCCCCTAACGATGTCCAAAACCAGCCTATAAATAAAAGTTAAGAATCCCGGCCCGCAGGACAAGGCTTTGATATCATCGCAGAGGGTGATCTTTACCGTTCGATACCGAATGGAACAATGGGAAGGTGTTTGCCAAACACCATATCATCCGACGCCTGGTGAGGGTAGATCATGCGCAGGCTTAGCGAGCTAAAATTTATATTCCTTCAGCAAGGTGCTCGGATTACCAGATAATAGAGGTTAAACCACAGTTAACGGTATAATATACGTAGATGGCATTTTCATTAAGGCAACAGATAGCATGTGTGCTAATGTTGGGTTTGCTGTTTCTAGGCCAGGACACTGCATTTTCGCAGGAGGCAACCCTGACAAACATTACAGTTTCCAACACCCGCGACGACTTGCTTTTATACTTGAATCTCGAGGGTGCTTTCAGCGAAAAATTGAAGAAAGCGATATTAAGCGGTGTACCTGCAACTTTTTCCTTTTTGGCAAAACTGAACCTGGTTCGAAACATGTGGATCAATCCTGATATTGCCGATATTAAAGTCATTCACACCATTAAATTCGACAATTTGAAAAAAGAATTCATTGTCAGGAGGTCTTGGAGAAACAACGATCCTGAGGTGACAAGATCGTTTAGCGAAGCTCAAAAATGGATGACCGAAGTTAACAGTTTAAAGATCATACCGTTGGGTCAGCTGGAAAAGGGACAGCAATATCAACTTAGAACCAAGGCCGAGGTGAGCAAGCAAACCCTTCCTTTTTATCTGCACTATGTTCTGTTTTTCATCTCGTTATGGGACATTGAAACGGATTGGTATAGCATAGATTTCATTTACTAAAATAACGCTACAATCTCCCCGTAAATATAATGATCAGCGCTATATTCAAAAGGAAAAAAAGCCCTGTTCGAGACGCCGACAGCAGACGTAGAAGGCGCGAAGGGATTCTTATCATTATAATCCTTTTTGTGGTGGCTCTGCTGACATTTGTTGAAACCAGGACCATTCGTTTTGGCGCCGATATTCCCATTTCCAACACCATCTTGATGTTTATCCTGATCAATATCAACCTGCTGCTTCTGATATTGTTGATATTTCTGGTTTTCCGCAATCTAGTGAAATTGTTTTATGACCGCCGGCGCAAGGTCATGGGAGCCAAACTTCGAACACGTCTGGTCGTGGCGTTTATCGTCCTTACCATTGTTCCGACTGTTGTGCTGTTTTTCTTTTCCATCAACTTCATTACAACCAGCATTGAGTTTTGGTTCAACGTCCCTGTTGAACAAGCCCTTGAGAATTCACTGCGGGTTGGCAGCAGATTATACGACCGCGTCGAGCAGAACAATCAGTTTTTTCTTGAGAGAATTTCATATCAAATAAAAACAAAAAGATTGTTGAAACCCGCAAAAGAAAAAAACCTGACCCAATACATTCAGGTGGTCCAGCGGGAATTTAATCTTGACGGTGTAGAGGTTTACGCTGCCAATACCCAGCGAATCACGTTTTCATTGTCTTCTGAATTGGAAAACGAATATTTTGGTATCGTTTCCGCAGAAAACCTGCAGACGGCAGCACATTTGAGCGGTTTTCGCTCCATCACCCAGAAAATTCCATCAGGTGAATCTATTAAAACCATCGGCACGGTTCCATTTGGCGTGAAGGCCGCTGAGGTCGAGGGATTTGTGGTGGTGACGATCTTGATACCGCCGGATTTACACCGGAATTTAGAATCCATTTCGCGGGGATTTGAGGAATACCAGCAAATCAAGTTGTATAAAAAACCGATACAGATAACTTATTACATCTCGCTTTCAATTGTGGCGCTGCTGGTATTGTTCTGTGCCATCTGGTTTGGTTTCTACCTAGCTAAAACCATCAGCATACCCATCAAGGAGTTGGCTGAAGGCACTCGTAGGGTTGCTGAAGGTGAGCTTGGTTTCACTATTGCTTCCGTTGCAGATGATGAAATTGGAAGCCTGGTCACATCTTTCAACAAAATGACCAGAGATCTTAGAACCGGCAGAGAACAGCTGGAACTGTCGGCTCGCATGCTAAAAGAACAAAACATCGAAATTGAAGAAAAACGGCACTATATAGAGTTTGTCCTAAAAAGCGTCTCTGCCGGGGTGGTTACCCTGGATGCGGACGGGATGGTCTCCACTATCAATAAGTCCGCGGAGAAGATGCTGGGCATCAGGTCCGAAGAGGTCCTGCATAAAAGCTTCAATACCTTGTTAAAAGTCCAGAATAAAGATCTAGCCGATGAAATAATGGGCAATCTCTCCCTGGTACGGGATGCAACCATTGAAGTACCTCTAAAACTTATCATCGAAGGAAGACCACGCAGTTTTTTGACGACCGTGAGTGTATTAAAAGATGATGCCGGTCATCATATGGGCATTGTGATGGTTTTTGATGACTTAACCGAAATGGAAAAAGGACAGCGTATGGCCGCCTGGCGGGAAGTTGCACGCCGGATTGCCCATGAGGTAAAAAATCCCCTAACCCCTATCACCCTCTCAGCCCAACGGTTGAAACGCAAATATTCCAAGGAGCTTAATGAACCGGTGTTTGATGAATGCACCCAGACCATCATCGATCATGTGGATTTGATTCGAAATCTTGTGAACGAATTTTCATCCTTTGCCCGCTTCCCGAGTGCCAATCCCGAGCCCTGTGAGCTGCCTCCGATTATTGAAGAAACGGTCGAGTTATACCGCGAAGGGCATCCCAACATTAAATTTGAAATCAAAAATACAAGCGATATTCCACCGTTAAACCTTGACCGCCAGCAGATCAAACAGGCCCTGATCAACCTGATAGAAAATGCCCTCGGCGCCATTAAAGACGAAGGTTTCGTTTCCTTTGCCGTCTCGCATGATCCTATTTTAAAGCGGATTCGGATAGAAGCGGCCGATAACGGTTCGGGGATTTCCAACGAGGATAAAACACGGCTGTTCGAGCCCAATTTTTCAACAAAAAAGTCTGGAATGGGACTTGGACTTACCATTGTCAGCACTATTATTGCCGATCATAATGGGGTTATCAGTGTTCAGGATAACGTTCCCCGGGGTGCGAAATTTGTTATTGAGTTGCCGGTATGAATGGGCATGGGGCAAAGCGCAAAGGGTATTTGCCGACATAGGTTTTTTAGTAGGGTATTTGACGCTAGGCACTATGCTCATTGCGCTATGCATACCGAAAACCAGGCATTCGGCAGTATATAGATTGCGATGACATTAATGATCTAAATTTGTATAAGGAGCTGCAATTTATGTTTCCCTCCCTTTTAATCGTTGATGACGAACCGTCCATCCTGCAGAGTTTGGGTGGTCTGCTTTCAGATGAGGGCTTTGAGGTGAGCACGGCCGCAAATGGTTACGAAGCCTTAAAGACGATTGAGGCGGAATCCCCCGATCTTGTGTTGCTTGATATTTGGATGCCGGGGATCGACGGCATTGAAACTCTGAAGGAAATCAAAAAAGAAAACCCGAATATTCAGGTAATTATAATTACCGGGCACGGAACCATTGAAACCGCTGTTAAAGCGACCAAACTGGGCGCGTTTGATCTCATCGAAAAACCACTTTCAATCGATAAGGTCATCGTAGCCATAAATAATGCGCTGAATTTCAGGCGCCTCGAAGAAGAAAACAAATATTTGCGCAAGAAAACGCTGGAAAAAAATTCAATTAATGGAAACAGCTCAAAGACAATAGAATTGAAGAATAATATCGCTAAAGCCGCCCCCACAGACACCTGGATATTGATCATCGGCGAAAATGGCACGGGAAAAGAACTTGTCGCCCGAATGATACACCATCTGAGTCCACGGGCCGATCAGCCACTGATTGATGTCAGTTGTGCTGCGATTCCAGAAAATCTGATCGATAGCGAACTGTTCGGTCATGAAAAAGGTGCTTTTTCAGGTGCAACCTCAAAAAAAATCGGCAAATTCGAACTGGCTAGCAATGGCTCTATTTTTCTCGATGAAATCGGGGACATGAGCCTTAAAACTCAGGCTAAAATTTTGAGAGTACTTCAGGAACAAAAAATCCAGCGTGTGGGCGGTAGTCGAACGATTAGCGTGAATGTCAGGGTCATTGCGGCCAGCAATAAAAATCTTGAAGAGGAGATTGAAAAGGGCAGATTCAGAGAGGACCTTTTTTACCGGTTGAATGTGTTACCCATCAACGTGCCGCCTTTAAGGCAGCGGGCAGATGATATTTCCATCCTGGTCGAAACATTTTTGGAAGAATTTGCGATCCATAATCGCGACAGAAGAAAAAAGATAACCTCTGATGCGCTTGAGGTCCTGGGCAATTATACCTGGCCCGGAAATGTCCGGGAGCTGAAGAATCTGGTGGAACGCCTGGCCATTCTGGTGGATGCCGATGAAATAGACAGCCACGATATACCGGATGCATATAACCTGGATTCTAATTTAGTCAACGATTTGACTGAATATCAATTTCTTACGCTTGATGCCCTTAAAGAGGCCAGATTGGCCTTTGAACAAGCATTTATCACTCGAAAACTGATGCAGCACAGGAATAACGTCACAGAAACCGCCAAAGCCATCGGAGTTGGACGCAGTTTTCTACACAAGAAAATCAAAAGCTTCAAAGGCAGCAAACATTGAGCTTTTATCCAAATTTAGGTTTAAGTTATTTGGGAGTAAAGATCCGGGTCCAGAGGGCCCGGCTTTGGTCCACCCCTGAGGGGTGATATGGGTGATTACATTTGCCAGCAGTGTTCAGGTGTCGGGTGTCA
>CALZJV010000318.1 GCA_945787595.1 uncultured Desulfobacterales bacterium
TTCCAGTTTCCAGGGCATAGCGAACGATTTCTGCTTCTATTCGAATATTTGACAACCCTAAAAACTGTGTGATATTCGAAACTTATCTTCCTATATTTCGATAACGGTCGAATAGTTGCCTATGGCAAGAGTACCAGAAATCTGTAATCGGAACTCCGTCAACTTTGGGGCTAATTTTTTTTAGCATATCACAGATATGCTTTATTAAGCTGCCATTATTCCCACCTGATCCCTACCATCTATCCACAAATAGCTGTCCAATTATAATTTATTATTCTATTCAACAAAGAAATTATTTTCCAAAGGTAAAACTATATTGGCAAATAGTACCACTATGTGACATTTTAAATTGGCTGCTGAATTTGTGGGAAAACTTCCCCCGACGCCTCTAATTTTTAACCAAAAGCACTCACTTCTAAAAAATGATCTGGTTGTTTAATTATCATACCTATAAGGAGGCCCAAATGAGCACATCGGCTATTCAATGAACTATCCGTCAATGGCAGGTAGAGCCCGGGAAAGCAACCATGAAGCCAACGTTTAAAGATTGAAGTAGTCGATGACACGGAGGGAATCATGAGTGTGAAGACGTTTAGAGATCTTGAACATCAGGGGTGGATGGCCAAAGCCAGTGCTTATCGCGATATCTTCGGCAAGATATCCGAGCAGGCGATCGATCCAATTCTCAATACCTTCGGTGATCTCTCACGAAAACGATTGCTCGACGTCGCATGCGGAACTGGCGAACTGACGGCAACTGCTGCCAGCCGAGGTGCAATAGCAGAGGGTGTAGACTTCGCCGCAACCATGGTCGACAATGCGAGCCAAGAGTATTCTGACATTAACTTCAGGGAGGCTGACGCGGAACAGCTGCCTTACCCTGATGCTAGTTTTGACGCTGTAATCTGTTCCTTCGGTCTGCTGCATATGCAAAATCCCGAAGTCGCGCTTAAAGAGGCAAATCGTGTCCTAAAGGCAGGCGGGCGCTACACGTTCACGGTATGGTGCAGTCCCGATCAGGGAGGCGATTTCTTCAAGCTCGTGATGGGTGCCATCCAGCAACATGGCACGCTCGACGTTCCACTACCACCGGCGCCACCTATATTTCGATTTGCGGACATTGAAGAGAGCTTCCGAGCATTACGCGCGGCGGGCTTCGTTGAACCGGTAGCCGGAACCATACAATTGGGATGGCAAACAAAATATCCTGAAGACGTTCTCGATTTCATTTACAAGGGTATCGTGCGCACCCCGATGATCTTACAGGCCCAGACTGACGATGCGAGAGAGCGAATTCATAGGGCGATCGTCCAAGGGATGGAAGATTACCGAGTGAACGAAGCAATCCGGCTAAGATTTCCTGCCGTCTTGGCGACAGCGACGATTGCGTAATTGCAGTCATCGGCTGCCTCCCATGTAACGTCGATGCTCTGCGAACGGGTTAACGGCGCGTTCGAGGAGTACCTCAATATATTGAAGTAGCTTGTGAAAAAAGAATTGAGCAGACTACTGGTTGGATCAGATCTATATTTCAGGCCTTAAAAGACTTAAAAAAGTGTGATTTTTCCAACAAAGCTATAATTTTGAAAAGCTAAAAAAACTTATGATATCATCTTTGCCAGTTTTCAAGGCTGGGGTGTTGCTTTCTGCTATCAATGTTTACAATTAACAGCCTTAAAAACCGCATGATATTCGAAACTTATCATCACAGATTTCGATAATTGTCGAATTAAAGATCGTGGCAAGAATCTATAGCCGAGACTCCGTAAAATTCGGAGCTAATCTTAGTGCATATCATCAATTTTGTCGAATTCTCGACACTCTCAATATATCGCAATACCTCGACATCATGTGATATAAAATTTTCTGGTATGGCATCATCACGCATAAAACATTTCCGATGACCACAATATATTGATTTCAATGCACACCGCTTTGGTTCCAGACAGTGTCAAAGTCTGCTCAAAACTTTTAGAAGCCGAAATTTATCAGATAACTAACACATTCCTGTATTTCCTTCTTTTACCTACAAATGGTATTCCGTCTCAGACATACTCAGATGACCCTATGGCTTTTTCATAATCCTCACTAATTTATTTATCAGTTCGATAAATTCACAAAGAGCGAGCTGTATTATTTCCATCGGCTTGCTCTGTAAAATTCTTCCGAATATTTCCTGTCGGTTGTCATCAGATCTGGCCTTGTCCGTTTAGATTGCCAAATCAGCCTTTTCCGCGGCTGCCGACATAGGCGATGACAAGGCCTTCGCCCACATGAATTCAGCCATTGCCCGTCTGTGCTCCACAGAGGAAAAAGAGGTCATTTCGGCATTTTTGGAAAATTGCAAACCGGATTGAAATGAAAAGTGGAACACAATGGCCATGAGCAGCGATCAATTACCTGTGTTGTTTTTATGCCACTAAACTGAAAATTGTTCCTGGCTAATCTGGGAGGTGTGATCATTTGAAGACGGAATTCAACCGTTCATTGCTGCGGTTGGCTACCGGCTTTTTTTGTTACGTTTTAGTTTTAATTCGGAATTCCGGATAACTATACCGAACCTATTTGAACAGACGTATCTTGTTGAAAAATGCATAAGTCAGCTAAATAGTTCTAAAGAATTCTCATAAATAGCCGACATGGTTGATTAAGATCAACTGAATGATTGCTTCACCCTCAGCGCATGTCAGCGGAAATTAACACGAAGGATACTATCATTCAGGTTGCCATATTAAGCCGACAATCAAGTATTATCCTAACGAGATTATCGACGATAGATCAAGGAGAAATTCATGTCATTGCAAAAAAAAGTTACCCTGATTGTGGTCATTGTTTTCATACTGTCGGGCCTGATGAGTTTTGGCGTTCAGCGATTGGCTATCCTGCCCAGCTTTCAAGCGCTGGAAAAGGAGACCGCTGAAAAAAATGCCGAGCGTGTGCTGGAAGCCGTTTACCGCGAACTCGACCAGATTGGCCCTTTGGTCTCGGACTGGGCTTTTTGGACGGATACATATGAATTCGTAAAAGGCCAAAATCCCGCCTATATCGAAGCGAACCTGGATGAGGGTGAGACGCTTGCCGGCATGCATATGAACTATGTGGGTTTTTTCGACGAATCCGGGACGGCGGTCTGGACACAAAGTTACGATTTAGAGGAAGAAAAGCTGTTGGAACTGGGAGAGCTGACCGGTGATCGTCTGAAAAATGGACACCCACTGCTTGTCCACCTGACACCCGCCGGCAAAGCCAAGGGGCTCATCGACACGCCTCACGGGCCCTTATTGGTTTTCGCCAAGCCCATCATGAAAAACGATAAACAGGGCTCCCCTGCCGGCACATTGATGATGGGGCGTTTTCTCGATGAGAGTGCAGTCGCCCGCCTGGCGGAGCAGACCAAGCTACCCCTGGACATATCGCCTGCAGATAAACAGGCACCGTCGAATTGGATCGGGAGCGCGCGAAAGGGGTTGGCCCATAGTAAGATCGATTTGGTCGAGGGTGCGGATCAGTGGCAGGCCCGTAGCACGCTATCAAATCTGTATGGCCATCCCTTTCTGCGCATACAGGTTGACACCCCACGCGACATCTCTTCTCGGGGCGTTGCGGCGGTCTCGGCTTCGCTGTGGACACTGGGCGCGACCGGGTTAATGATGATGGCCGTATTGTTATGGTTGCTACAGCGATCGGTATTGCGACCGATCTCAACACTCAGCGGACATGCCCTGAAAATCGGTGCCGATGACAATCTGGACAGCCGCCTCGACCTCAAACGCAAAGATGAGGTCGGCCTTTTGGCCCGCACGCTTGACGACATGGTCGACCGTCTTGCCGAAGTCCGGCGCCTACTCATCGATCAATCCTATCATTCCGGCGTTGCCGAAATGGCCAGTGGTGTGCTTCACAATATCGGTAATTCCATCACCCCCTTAAAAGTGAAACTATCTGCCTTGCAAAGTGACCTCGGGGCGGCGCCCGTAACCGAAATGGAACAGGCGGCCGCCGAACTGGCCTCACCGGATACTCCTGCGGAACGGCGCGGTGACCTTGCGAAATTTATGGAACTGGCCGGCGTGGAACTGGCCGGTCTCGTTAAAAGTAGCCGCGAGAAGGTCGTCGAAGCCGCTCAGCAGGTGGTACATGTGCAGGAGATTCTCGCCGATCAGGAACGATTCAGTCGCTCGGCGCGTGTTATGGAGTCTGTCGATTTGGCGGCGGTGATCGGCGATGCAGCGGCTGGTTTAAGTCCGGAAATGAAGTCTGCAATGCAGATCGAAATTACCCCCAGCGTCACCGAGACCGGGGCTGTTGTCGGGACTCGTGCCGCGCTGCAACAGGTCGCAACCAACCTGCTGCTCAATGCGGCCGAATCAATTCTCCTGACCGATTCCGGTAAGGGGAAGGTTACCGTAAAGGCTACACAAGAAGAGCTACAGGGTCAGTTGGCGACGCATCTGCAGATTGAGGACAATGGTGCGGGTATCCAGTCGGAGAATCTTGAACGGTTGTTTGAGCGGGGTTTTTCAACTAAGGATCGAAACGGTTCCGGCCATGGCTTGCACTGGAGTGCCAACACGGTAAAAACGCTCAATGGACGAATAACCGCACAGAGTGAAGGAGTTGGACGTGGGGCATGTCTGGATATATGGCTTCCATCGGCCCAAAACTCGGTTCAACAGGCAACGGATTCGGAGGGTTAGCGTATGCAATCAGAAACTAAACAACTAATCCGCATCCTTGTGGCAGATGACGAGTCGGCTGTCCTCGATGCGTATCGTACGGTATTGGAGGTTAAGTCGCAACCCGGCAATACCGCGGTCACCGACTTGAAATCAAAGCTGTTTGGCGATACCGGCACCGAAGTGACTCAATCGGATGAAACTGAATTCGTTGTTGTTTATACACAAAGCGCCGAGGAGGCCGTACAAGCGGTACGAGAGAGTATAGAGAGAGATGATCGATTTGCCGTTGCCTTTATCGACATGCGTATGCCACCTGGACCTGATGGCGTGTGGGCGTCCAGCGAGATCCGGGCACTCGATTCTCAGATTGATATCGTCATTTCTACCGCCTATTCGGACGTAGATCCAAGTGAGCTCTCTCGACAGGTGCCACCAGTCAGTAAGATGTTTTATGTCCAAAAGCCATTTCACCCCCATGAGGTTCGACAGCTTGCCATTGCTTTGGGGGAAAAATGGTCTGCAGAGAAAAAGATTCAGCGCCTCGCATATTACGACAGTTTAACAAAATTGCCCAATCGGGAGTTATTCCATACACGCCTGGAACAGTCCATTGCTCTTGCAAAACGTCAGGGACGATCGATGGCTGTTTTGTTTTTAGACATAGACAATTTCAAGCGCATTAACGACACACTTGGGCACAGTGTGGGAGATGAGCTTTTATGCGAGACAGCCCGACGAATTACGGGCTGTCTGCGTAGCAGCGACGCCGCTACACGTCCATCGGCCGAAGACGCTGACGAAAACCACCTCGCCAGGCTGGGTGGGGACGAATTTACCGTGCTTCTCTCAAGCCTCAAGCACCCCGAGGATGCGTCGATAGTGGCGGATCGAATACGCAAAGAGCTGTCGAAACCCCACCAACTGGCCGGCCACAAAATTATTGTCACCCCCAGCATCGGAATCAGCGTATTTCCACAGGATGGGGAAGACGTGGGAGCCCTCTTAAAGAATGCCGATATGGCGATGTACTTCGCCAAGCGTACAGGACGAAACAATGTTCAGTTCTTCGATGCGTCGATGAGCGAAGCCGCATTGCTTCGCATGAACCTTGAGAACGAGCTGCGCCATGCGATTGAACGCAACGAGATGACGTTGCATTATCAGCCGCTGTTGGACTTGGCTGCGGGCAAGGTAGTGGGCCTCGAGGCATTACTGCGATGGCAAAATTTCACACTTGGCAATGTGCCGCCGTTGGATTTTATTCCGGTTGCAGAGGACAGCGGCTTGATCCTTCCCATTGGCGAATGGGTGCTTCGTACGGCTTGCCGGCAAGCCAAATCCTGGCTCGATGAGGGTTTGTGCCTTGAGCGAATTGCGGTGAATGTATCAGTGCTGCAATTTAACCAAACCAATTTCCCTGATCGGGTACAGGAAATACTCCAGGAAGCCCACCTGGAACCTTCCATTTTAGAGCTGGAGATCACCGAATCGGTTCTGATGAAAGATGCCGATCGAACCATAGACACCCTGAATCGATTGAAGGCCATAGGCGTGCAACTCGCCATTGATGACTTTGGGACCGGCTATTCAAGTCTAAGCTATCTCAAGCAATTTCCCATAGACCGACTTAAGATAGATCGATCGTTCATTAAGGCGATCACTGCGAACGCAGACGACCGGGCGATCGCTTGTGCCGTCATCGCAATGGCCGATAACCTGAATTTGAGGGTCACTGCTGAAGGGGTTGAGACTGTCGGGCAAATGAATCTTCTACAGCAAGAGAATTGCAACGAAGCCCAAGGCTATTACATTAGCCGTCCCATGGCGGCTGAGGACGCAGGGCGTTATCTACACGAGCTCAAAATCGCAAAAGCAAGTTGATGCATCGTGTTCGGTTACCAGCGATAAAATGTGAAGGCAGAATACGACTCTGAGGTACAAGCGCCCAAATTAACAAATAAAATAATCCAACTATCGACTGGGGGCAATAGCAGGTTTTTCGATTAAGCTTAATACCAAAAGCTAAAGCGATCGGCACAATTCATGATTCCGGCTATTAACGGATATTAATACTAATAGATATAAATCAAGATTGCTGGAAGAATATTACAAAAAGCGGAGTTTTAATAATCATAGATTTGAATTCCTTATGAATTTCATAGTTCCACAATACTGAATAAATTTTTTTTCCTATACCTTTAAAACAACCAAAACCAACCCCAACATTATGTGGTTGGTCTTTTTTGTTTTGGGGTTGTGACACGCTCAAATTATCTGTAATAAACCAAAACGACAAAAATTAAATATTACTCCAACAAAGTTGGAAATATCAGTGCCTTAAAAAGTTTGTGATATTTTCAATTCCGAGTTTGAGTACCGGATTGATGCTTTCTTGCCTATATCAAT
>CALZJV010000319.1 GCA_945787595.1 uncultured Desulfobacterales bacterium
CGACCCCCGTACCGGACAGGTGGTAAACCCCGAACACGCAGACTGGCGGACCCACCCCAATAATCCATTAAAGGACTTAGCTAAATGAATTTTTCAAATTCTTACGCATCTTTAGATGAGGTTTTTTGCGAAAGAACACGGCCTACACCTGTTCAGAACCCCCAGCTCTTTTTGTGGGATTCCGGCCTGGCTGAACAGCTAATGATTCGAAATAAATTAAAACACGATTCGGTTGCCCTGGCACAAGCTTTTTCAGGAAATTCCATTATGCCCGGATCAGAACCCGTTGCGACGGTGTATGCAGGACACCAGTTTGGCAGCTTTGTTTACCAGCTCGGAGACGGAAGAGCACATCTGCTCGGGGAGGTGTTAGATCAATTCGGGCAAAAGTGGGACATTCAGCTCAAAGGTTCCGGCCGCACCTCATTTTCCAGAGGGGGTGATGGTCGTTGTGCCCTCGGTCCAGCTGTTCGAGAGTTCATCATGAGTGAGGCCATGAACGCTTTAGGTGTTCCAACAACACGCTGTCTGGCAGTTGTCACTACCGGGGAAATTGTTTTTCGTGAGACTCCCTTACCAGGGGCAGTCGTGACGCGGGTTGCTTCAAGTCACCTGCGTATCGGGACTTTTCAGTTCTTCGCGGCTCGAGGTGATCATCAAGCCCTCAAGACGCTTAGCAACTATACCATAAATCGTCACTATCCAGAGTTGCAGGAAGAAGGACAGAATCCATATGTTTCTTTAATTGATAAGGTCATCGAAAGGCAGATTCAACTCGTCATTGAATGGATGAGGGTCGGTTTTATTCACGGTGTCATGAATACGGATAACACATCCCTTTCCGGGGAAACCATCGACTATGGCCCTTGTGCCATGATGGTGGGTCGATATGCCTTTGGCAATCAGCCTGAAATTTTACAATGGAACCTAGCACGATTCGCTGAATGTCTGTTACCGCTTATCGATGCTGACAGAAATAAAGCAGTAGATCAGGTCGGACCTGTTATTGCAGAGTTCCCCGACCGTTTTGATAAAGAATATATGAAAATGATGGGAAAAAAGCTTGGTCTAACCTTTTTTAAGCAGGAGGATCAGAAACTAATCGTTTCTGTTTTGAACCGACTCAAAGATAGGAGCTTAGACTACACGGTCACTTTCGATCTCCTGACCAAATCTTTGATGTCTGAAGCTGCAGCTTCTCAGATGAATAATGAACTTGGGGAGTGTTTTGACCTTTGGCAAAAACGATTAAGCGAGCAACAAACAGTTACTGAAAAAGTACAGGAACTGATGCGGCAACACAATCCTGTGGTAATCCCGAGGAACCATCATATTGAAGCGGTGATTCAAGCGTGTGAGCGGACCGGTAATGTAACGTTGGCTGAGAAGTTTCTTCAGGTCCTTCGCGCTCCTTATGAAGAGCTGGCACAAACATTCGAGTATCAGGACCCGCCGAGTGATGGTGATAAGGATTATCAAACTTTCTGCGGAACTTGAAATGCGACCATTAGCCGGTTAGCCGGCTCAGGCTTTCAGGTTCTGAGTCAAGCAGCTATTAAATAAAAGAGGGGTCAAAGCCTGAATAGTGAATTAAACTTTGAGCCATATTTGCGATTGACTATTCAGGCTTTGGCCCCATATATTTTTCCTGTTGAAAGTTTTGCCGTCACCGGATTAATTCTTAATTCGTGCTTTTGTAATTATTAGGTTAGCCCGAAATGAATTATAATTTGGCACTCAATAAAATATATGTAAAATAATCAACAGATTAATTGAATTGGCTAAATCTATAGTTTGGTCTTCTGCCTATAAATACTCTTATTATCTTCCTTGAAGTTTCGGCAATCAATTTTTGTCACCGATGTTACCAATTAATGTCATTCCCAAAGGGGCAGATCTTATCTCACCTTTGTAACAATCAGAATTATATACAAAAAATAATTATTATTAGGTTGCGGTATAGTTCTTGCTGATTGGCCTATGAAACAGTCTATTTTGTAAAATAATGCAATACTACTCGGCTGGGGGCAATTTTTGCTATGCAAACCGATAAGAAAGAAAATGATGAACGGCAGCCTGTTATATTATTTGCTGATGATGATCCAGTATGCTTGGATGTCGGTGTAAAAATGCTTCAGAAATTGGGATACAAAGTGTTGGATGCAAAAGATGGGAAAGAGGCGATTTCAATCTTTAAGAATAATCAAAGTGAAGTAAATCTGGTCATCTTGGATATGAAAATGCCACACAATGGGGGTAAAACCTTTTTCCAATTGAAGAAAATCATTGCAAATGTGAAAGTCATTATCGCCAGCGGATATGCCAAAGATCAGCAGATCAGAGAAATAATGGAACAAGGTTGCAGTGGTTTCATCCAAAAGCCTTTCAGTATAAATGAACTATCCCAAAAAATAACGAATGTTTTGAATGATTGGAATAAATAGATTTTTATTGAGATAGAAGTTTACACGAATATTATGAATGCCTCCAAACATTCATCATCGCACTAGTGTACTAAGCTTTAACACACAGCTTTTTAATTTGACAGTTTATCGATTCTTTCCAGGATTCGATGAAATTGTGTCTTTAATTTGCGACCTGTTTTGAGTTTAGTTTTAAGGCGTACTCGGTTCTGGTTGGAGGTGCTGTAGTCTACCCCGAATATCGTGCCGATTTTTTTCTGCTTATAGTTACTGTAGCGATAACTCAGTTCCGTGGCTATCTGCCTTAGATCTTTAAGTTTGGTTTTTCGATCACGAAGATCGTCAGTTTGAGCATTTCCAGCCATAGCAACTTCTCCTATAATACGCTCAACAGATATATCGTGCTGCAATTTTTTTAGCGACGGTACCTTACGCTGCCCTTTGTGTGGTAGCTTCTGCCTTACCCAGTCGATAAAGTCCTGAGCGCCAAGATTTGAGAGTATACCGCCGGTCTGGACTATTCTGCCTTTGACAAGGATTACAAAACGCAGGATCTGGTCTTTAGATATTTAACTTTTTACTGGTTCCGGTCTCTCCATCAAAAATTTCTTTTTGAAAGATCCGGTTTTGATACGACAGGTATTCTTCCTTGCTCATAATGGGCTCATGTCGGGCTTGAATTTCTTTTGCTTTTTCAGCATCGCCGTAGAGCAAATCCACTGCCATCAATGCAAGGATTTTCGCGGGTGCTAAATATGCCATTTCCTTGTCCGAGATCAAAAAATCGTTTCCGTGCGAAATGCCGGATGCACCGGACATGGAAGGATGTACCGATGGCATGAGGTGACTGATATCGCCCATATCCGTGGATCCGGTGCGATGGCCCGCCTCGGTGCATTCTTCGGCACCGAACAGCATTTGTGCATTCTGCATGAACAGCTTTTGCATGTCGCGATCATCCCGCAATGGCATATATCCGGGAAGGGTGTTGATTTCTACCCTGGCTCCGATGGCCATTGCACCCGCTCTGAGGGCGCGGTCCACCTTAATGGCGGCATCCATGATCGCTTGATTTGTTTTGCCCCGCACGAAGGTTTCTAAACGAACATCGGCTGGAACCACGTTGACCAGATCCCCTCCCCTGGTGATGATGGGGTGAACGCGGATAGCATCTTCATCTTTAAACGTTTCCCGCTGGGCATGGATGGCCGCAAGTGCAATGTGGGCGGCATTCAATGCGTTTATGCCTTTGTGGGGCGAGCTGCCTGCATGGGCTGCCAGGCCCTTATACCGAATCAGTTTTACAATACAGCCGTTGCATGATTTTATCACCGCAGCTTTTCTCAGCTCCGGGGAACGGTGGGTATGAATCATTGCCGCCAGATCTATATCATCAAAATGTCCCTTTTGGATCAACTCCGGTTTACCCCCTAAAAAGCTCAATTTTCCATCTCTCATGAGACCCAGACGATACTCGATTTCCACGTATTCTTCGGCTGGGACTGCAAAAATAACGATGTTTCCGCAAAGGTCATCCATTGCCCCTGTATCCACTAACCCCATCATAGCCCCCATTAAGCCGGCAATCTGGGCATTGTGGCCGCAGGCGTGGGCTGCTCCGGTCTCCGAATCTGCGTGGGGATGGTCTGAAACCAGTAAAGAATCCAACTCCCCCATCAGCGCCACCGTCGGCCCCGGATTTTTTCCTCTGATGACGCCTTTTACACCGGTTAGGGCTAGTCCGGTCTCGTGGGGAATATCAACAGATTTCATCTTATCGGCCACCAGTTTGGCGGTCTTAAATTCTTTAAATCCCAGCTCCGGGTTTTCCATGATTTGATCTCCGATTTTTTCAATTTCCCCCCGTCGCCGATCGATAGCTTCACAAATTGCCTGCTTTAATTTCTTTTTAGTCCGCATTGCCCGTTCCTTTAAGTTTAGGGTTCACGAATAAATAAATTCACAATTTTAGGCGTTGAGGCGCCCGTCTGGCAAGGCGCGAAAACGCAGGAATATCTGGATATTCCGAGCTTTCGTCAGGCGGGATGCATCGGCGTATAAAATGTGAAGTTATTTTTGAGCGAGCCCTTAGTTAGTGTCTATTCGGAAAAACTTGAATTATTTTGATAAATAAGAGTTGGAAAAATTCTGAATTTTCCCCAAAAAAACAGACAAGGTCAAGCGTAAAATTTCACCATCCGGAAGGTGACGATTTGCGGGATCGAAAAACGAAACTTAAAGATTTAAGGCAGATGGCCATGGAGTTCAGTTATCGGTACAGTAACTATAAGCAGAAGGATATCGGTGCGATCTTTGGCGTAGACTACAGCACCGTCAGCCAGAGCCGAGTGCGATTGAAAACCAAACTAAAATCAAGCCGTAATTTGAAGAAACAATTTCATCGTATCCTCGAGCAAATCGATAAGCTATCAAATGCAAAGATCTGACCCTTTTTCTTTTTCAGATTGATTGCTGTGTAAAATAGCTTGTTTTGAACCTTTGGCTGACGGCCCATCATAATAGTAATTCTCCGCTAAAGTCATATTTTAAGGTGCTTTAGCAGAAGTCATCATGGTAATCAACCGTAATTTAGGCGTTTATGTAAATTTGAGAGAAAAAATGTAAGAATATTCCGTTACACTTAAGCCGGAGAGCAGTAATTAAAATTGGATTTGGGCAACAGCCCGTCAAGCCCTGACCCCATATTTCCCTTCTTATCTTAAACGACGGATTGTGCCAATAAAAGGACCGGCCAAAATTAAAATTGGCATGCTTTTGTGAAAAACGTAAAAGGCCAATAACACCTCCTCTGAGCGTACATATTTTGTGCCCCCGCTTATACACAATTTGTATATAAACCGTTTAGCCATTTCCGTTGAAATATTCTAATAATTTGAATTCATTGATTTTTAGGATTTGGCACGTTTCTTGGTTATAAAAGTTGGTAACCAACACAATTAAAGGGGGTAAAAAATGAAAAAACCAGAAAAAAAATTGGATACCTCAACGTTACTGCGAATGCCGTGGACGAATTCGGATAATGCCTTCTCCTGGCTAGAGATAACCCGCCGCTGCAATTTAAATTGCGAATACTGTTATCAAAAAAACCTCCCGCATAGTGACAAAGCTATCATTCAAGTGGAAAAGGAACTCAGGACCATATTACGGCTGCGCAAATGTGACACCATTTTTATCTCCGGCGGAGAGCCCCTTGTTCACCCCCAGCTGGAAAAGATTGTCAAGATGGTCAGTTCTTACAACGTCAAACCCTTACTGGTGACCAATGGCCATATCTTGAACAAAAAAATAATACGAAAATTAAAACAGGCGGGATTATTCGGCTTTATTTTGCATGTCGATCGGGGACAATCCCGGCCCGGTTGGATAGGCAAGTCTGAAAAAGAATTAAACCGTCTTCGGCAAGAATATGCCGATATGATCCACAGCGAAAAAAAACTTATTTGCGGATTCAATACCACCATTCTTCCCGAATCACTGCATGAAGTTCCGGATATCGTTCAATGGACCGTGCAAAATATTCATAAAGTCTGTACCAACACCTTTATCCCGGTTCGTGTTCCCCGAGAAGATGACCCATGGGATCTGTATGTTGATGGCGAAAGGATTGATTTTCAGGATACGGCGTTTTCATCTAAAAAATATAAGAATCCATCTAAAATAATTCTGACGGCCCAGGACATCTACGCTCAGATCCTAAAGATTGTTCCAACATTCAGAGGAAATGCTTTTTTGGGAGGAACGGAAATCTCAGATGCTCCAAAATGGCTATTTGGCAATATCATCGGCACCGATAAACAAATCTTTGGCAATATGGGCCCCAAATCAATTGAGATCTTTCAGAATGGATACCATTTTTTTAACGGTCGCTTCCTTTCCTTCTTAAAACCGAGCTTTTATGCAAGAGCAAAATTGTTGTTTTTATTTGGCGTCGTCGACAGGGAGATCCGAAAGACAATTATATCTTTTCTAATTGCGCTCGGAAAAAATCCATTTGGCTTATTCAAAAAAGTATCGATCCAAAGTATTTTGATCCTGCAGCCCCAGGATGTGCTCCCTTCAGGCAAACAGGACCTGTGTGACGGGTGTCCGAACAAAACAATCCATAACGGCCGGTTAGTTTCCATGTGTCGTACAGAGGAATTCATCAGTTTTGGAGATATGGTCACATTAAAAAAGAAGGAATCTAAAGACAGAAGCACATCAATGCAATGTAAAGCTCAGGAGGCCCACTATTAGATGGTTTTCAATTCTTCCGCCAAGATAAGGAGAAAAGCCATGCGTGTCAGTGCGCTCGGAAAAAGATATTTGACGATAATACTGCTAAGTATGACTTTAGCATTGAACGGTCGTATGGGCCTTGCCGATGATGTCAATGCCGAGCCGTTGATTATCAACATGATAGAGAAATTTGAAGAGTTGGCAGACTATACTTGCAGGCTTGATAAAAGAGTAAAAAAGAACGGCATACTTCATGAAGATCTGGCGATATTTGTAAAATATAAAAAGCCGAAACATTACTATTTCCGCTGGGAAGAGGGGAGCGCGAAAGGGCGTGAAGTCATTTTTGTTGCCGGAAAACATAATGATAAATTAGTGGCGCACCCCGGTGGGATATGGCAGTTTTTAACCTTCCATCTCCATCCCGAAGGGCGTTTGGCAATGCAGAATAATCGGCACTCTCTGCAACACAGCGGAATGGAAAAAATTATGAGCTTAATCGAATCGAATTATAAGCGTGCCCAAGAAATGGGCCTGGATGCAATTCAATATATCAAAAAAGATCGCCTTGACGGAAGAGACGTATGGATCGTTGAGGGCAGTTTTCCGGAAAATCAGGGTTTTTATGCACATCGGATAACTATTTGCGTGGACAAAACGATAAATTTGCCTGTCAAGATATCTATTTTTGACTGGTCTGAGGCACTTATCGACGAGTATGTTTTTCGAGACTTGAGAATAAACGTTGTGTTAAATGAAAGCGATTTTCACCCCGGTAATCCCGACTATAACTTTTCAAGCGTTAAACCATAAATACCATTTTTTCCATTATTTATTTGGGCAATAGCCCGTTGAATAGTGAATTAAACTGGCAACCATATATACGATTCACTATTCAGGCTTTGACTCCATGAATTATGATTCTGGTTTGACCAACGTATACATTAGTATTGTTGAGGACCTCCCCATTAAGGTTCAAGTACTCTATGATTTAAGTTCGGTTGAAGAATGGATTAATTGAAAGCCGATTAGTGATCAGTCTCAATTATAATTCCCACCTAACGACAAATGAAGCTCCCCGCAGCAGAGCTGCGAGGTATCAAAGGGGTTTAAAAACCATTTTATATTGGAAGGGGACACGTCGTTTCCCCTTCCAAACTAATCCCTTCGTCGTTTTTCACCCCGTAGCAGAGCTACGAGGAATTCCTTTGATTAAAATTAACCAATTACAAATAGTAAGGCTGCGGTCGGTTTATGACCTAACATTCGCTTTTAAGAAGGGAAACCGGCAAGCGATCCTCGTATAACACCTCATAGAGTAGATAATGTCCAACCAAGAGACCCTGAAATCCAACTATTGAATAACTTTTCAAAGAGTTATGGAATGGCACGTTTATTATAAAACCCTTTAGAATTTTTCAAAGCAGGCGATAAATGGGATATAAGTGTAATTTTTTATCAAAAACGAGATTTTCACTTCATTATAAATGTTGGATTTGAAATATGAATTATATACAGAACGAGATTGCTTCACAAAAAGGACAATCGCCACGTCGGCATTCTGTTAATTCATCGATTCAAAATGCTAAAGACTCCATGAGCCGAAAAGAAATACTCTTTATATGTTTTCCGCTAATTATTATCATGATCGGAGTAGTAGTATATGAAATTAATTCCGGGCTTATCCCAGATGTGGTAGTCTTCCCTGCTGCTCTATACTTTTTGGTTGGGTCAATTGTCTACGGATCGAAGCTATGGTGGCACTATCCAGCAGGGTTGTTTATCTTATTATTTATTATTGTAATATTCGCAATGCTTTTAGAAAGTGTTTTCGGGGCACCGATGGTAGGGGGAGGGTCAATCAAACTTCTTGCTGCAATTGGAGGAGCTCTTGGTATAATTTTGTCTCTTAAGTTACCGCGCACGATAAAAAGATCAGTGAGCCGCTGATTATTCCAACTGTTTTGTTTAAACACAGAGAAATAAATTGAAATTAATCTGGATATCCATCAAACTTATCTATCTATATATAGCGTATTGGCTTGTAGGCCTGTCAGAGGAGGATTTCTATATTACCAAAGGGAATTATTTTGCTGATTTAGAAAAGTATTATTCGGCTATAATTTGCTTCAAAAAAGCTTTAAAAGAATCAGAAATGTACACTCTATATGCTTCCATTGGTTGGTGTCATGCAGCAATTGATAATGACGCCAAAGCAATAGAATATTATCGAAAGGCCTATGAAAAGATTAAACGACACTATGTAACAGTTACTCTAGCATCTCTGGAAATGGAATGCGGGAACATTGATCAATGCAAAGAAGTCTTTAAGAATATCAAAGAAAACAGAGATGAATTACCGGAGGAAAGTCTAAAACTCTATGATCAAGTAGAAAAATATTTAAAAAATCGTGGGGTCGCTAATTAACAAAATATGGGATAACTAAAAGGCATGGAGATGAACGGGCTATATCGTCCGGTTTTCAGACGAATTGTTCTCATTCGGCTGTGACGGTTTTAACAATGGTTCGGATTTTATCCGCCCGCCACTTATGCCCGGTAGGACTACACACTGAGCCTTATTATTTAAACTTATGAAAAGGCAGAAATTTAAGCAACGGTTTACTAAACGGGTTTTTACTCGTTTTCATATGTTTTTGATCCTCTTAGGAACGATTCTTTCCGGAGTAATTTTTTCTAAAATATTATTAATTGCCGGCCTTCAGCACATGATGATTCGTTTCATCATAGTACTGACTTTTGCCTACCTTAGCTTTTTCTTTTTTATGAAACTATGGCTGTATTATTTGACAGCACCTTTTAGGAAAAATAGGCAGGTCCGGAATCTATTAGACGCTGTTGACGTAATTAATGGTCCTCCTCATTTTTTAACTAAAAGCGGTGAACAAGTTGTAAACGGTCATGGAGGTGAATTTGGTGGTGCGGGAGCTTCAGGGTCTTGGGAGAATGTCGGCTGCGCCTCTGATATGTCGGTTTCTGAAGACATGACAGGATCTGCTGAATCTATTGGTGAAACAACTGCCGAGACAGCCGGAGAAGCTATTTCTGGATTGGCCGACGAAGGCGGAATTTTGCTTATTCCGTTGGCTCTTCTGCTATTAGCAATCTTTGGGGGCGGTATTTATCTCATTTATGAAGCACCTGTAATAATTTCCGAAGCTGCGTTTGAGCTTATCCTGGCAACATCGCTCATTAAAAAGGCAAGAAAAATTGATAATCCTAATTGGATTGGTAGTGTTTTTCGTTCCACGTGGCTAACTTTTTCATTAACCTTAGCTATTACAATTATCGCAGGCTGGGCATTGGTGGCTTACTGTCCTCAAGCAGCTAAAATAACAGAGATTTTCCGATTTTGCCTATGAAAATAATAGGTCCAACATCTATGTTCAGCAGAGCATAAGAACCGTGCAGCTTTTGGAAGCTGTCGTTTGATTGTGAGATTATACATTTGTGGAAATTATCAGCTCAAAGCTGACGGCTACTGGAGCTGAGCGATAAATATGAATCATCCTATGGATACACTCGTCGTCAGGTATTCGAAGAAATTAAAAAATTTTTATGTGGCAATTACAATTTTTTGTACTGTGTTTTCTGCCCTGGCAGGGTACTTGGTATTTAAAATTGGATTTGATGCGTTCGCAGGAAAATTGGTCATCATTTGGTGTGTGTCAACCGCAATTATTGTTCTTGTCGCGGCTCAATTGCCTATCATGACGATCAGCGATAACGGCCTGAAAATCGGCCTGGGTATGCGTCCAATCCCGGGGGACGAAATCGAAAAGGTTTCAATCGGCACATATCTTTGGAGTAAAATGCTTTTTATCAAGGCCAAAGCTCCGAGGCAGACTATAAGAAAGAGGATCTTTAGTCGCATGTGGTATTTATTCTTTGGCACCGACGATGATCACGAACTCATGATTTCAATGAGTTTTTTAGAACTCACATCGGATCAAATCTGCACCATGATCCGCGATCGGTTGCCGTCAAGGATGTCAGAATGAGGGATTGTATCTTGCGGTTTTATTATTCTTGGTTAATGTTACTGAGGTATACTCTGACTCTGTAGATCCTGTGGTCTTATACACCCACCACTTAGGCCAGTCGAGATTCCAGAAAATTGATAAAGAAATAGGAGACTAGTGATGAGCAAGGGTTTTAAAATAGCAGCATTGATTATAATACTATTTTTAATGAGCGCTTTTCTCTATAACATCTTCTCGGGTGGGGATGCTGGTACAACAAATATAACCTCGGTTTCCGAGGAAGGAGATCCGCCCTTTTATGTCAGCTTGTTGGTATCCTGGTTGCCAATGATAGTAGTTATCGTAATATATTCTATATTCCTCCGAATGTTTAAGCAAGGTATTGGTATTGCGGAAAGAATAGCTGTCGCACTTGAAAAGAAAGTTGATATTCCGCAATCTTCTGATAAACAATAGATCTGACAGAATCAAACCAAGCGGAAGAAGCAAACGAGATGAAACTCTGACTTATCTTATTAAGTGCCGTGCAGCTCGAACTGCATCAGAAATAATAGCGGTCAGATCTTTGTATTTGTCAATTTGGATATAATATGCTCATAAAGCCTCATGGCGAGACCACTGAGAATAGAATATCCTGGTGCGTATTATCACGTGATGAACCGGGGCAACCGTCGAGAGGATATATTTCTAACAGACAAAGACCGTAAGGTTTTTCTGGATGGCTTGACGGATAGCTGTGAAACTTACAGCATTAAACTCATCACTTATGTGTATCACTTATGTGTTGATGTCCAATCATTTAAATCCAATCCGAGCAAGTCAGTTTAAAGATGCTGATTTCTCGACCAAAACAGAGTATTTTATAACGTATCCCTGGAGCACTTTTGCGAGATATTGCTACCTTAGAAAAAGAAACAAGAATATCGACTGTGGTTGGCTGTTGAGCACCTATTTCGGAACAGACAAGGCAAAAGGCCGGCGCCAATGCCGGGAATATGTGTATCATGCAATTGAAGAAACAATTTCATCATATCCTGGAGCAAATCGATAAGTTGTCAAATGCAAAGATCTGAGCCATTTTCTTCATGGGTAAATCCTTCATTGAGTAAAAACAGTTTCTAATGGGTACCGTTAATAAAGCCGTCGATAATCTCGGCCATTTCCGTCGTGCGCAAATAGCCATACGACTTGTGGGGGTTTTTTTGGTCATCAAAGGCATAGTCATTGGTTACTATTTTATCGACCGGACCGATGTGTTTGGCATTTTCTTTAAAATCATCTTGCAGCGTGTAATTGATAAAGATTTTGTCCCTTAGATCCGCCAGGTTGTACCACTGCGAGCGTATATTTTCCGGCGTTTTCAGGATAGCCTTTTGTGAGGGATTCTGTTTACGCTCGGCAACGATCCGGCTTTTTATGATGGGCAGCCCCAGGGGGGAGCCGATGGTTACAAACGTGTCTATGGGCACATTCGAAGCATCCAGGGTCAACACGTCATACGCGATAATAGACCCCATCGAATGGGCGATCAGCATGATTTTTTCGTTGCGGTGTTTTTTGAGGACATTTGTCAGTTCCGAACATATTACCGCTTTCGCCTGACAGTGCGCTTTGGATGGTATGACGCAGAAATTATTATAGTATCTTTCCAGATCTCTAAAAAAAATGATGAATGATAAAATCAATGATGGATTCGTAATTGATCGTCAGATCTTCGTTTAAAAATATGTTGTCCAGCTGCTCGCTCACATAGTCAGCTAATTTTTGGCGAAGCTCACTTGGCTTTTCCTCAACCGCGTTGGGGGGGCGGGAAAATAAGGATCTTCCACGTATAGCGGGTGTTCTTTGTCTTTTATTCTGGGTTTCAGCGGCGCTGGGTGTAGATTATGCGCCCAGTAAACGAGCTCGAAGTTAAATGCCGGTTTCGATTTTTTGATCCTTTTCAAACCCTCGCGAACGGACGTTTTCCACCAGCGCGACAGGGTTTTCGGCGGCGGTTTGTTGCCCATGCCGTGGATGCCGATGATAATCTTAGACATAGCTATCCAAGCTTTAAAGTTTCCGGTTTTGCACCTGATGACCTTTGCCCATAGTCGGGCAAAAAAGAATCTGCATTTTCGAGTGAAGACTATTGAAAAATGAGCCTGTTGCATCTGCCCCGATGGCGCAACAAAGTGCGGGCTTCAATGAACACAGCGCTTTTTAAGCATTTTCGATATTTAAATGCAACTTTTGATTTTAATCGGATCCTATAAAATCGCACCTATTTTCTCTTCGCTCATTTTTAAATGCCGTCTTTTTAATTATTATTGGACAGAGATCTGCATGGATTCAAACGGATAGGTGATTGCATTAATCACAAATCAAGATGCGACAGCAAAATCACTCTATCTCCATTACCGGGGAAGACGCGACCCCTCGGTTTTGCACAAGGTGACGATCTGCGGGATCGAAAAACAAAACTTAAAGATTTAAGGCAGATGGCCATGGAGTTCAGTTATCGGTACAGTAACTATAAACAAAAGGATATCGGTGCGATCTTGGGCGTAGACTACAGCACCGTCAGCCAGAGCCGGGGACGTTTGAAAACCAAACTAAAATCGAGCCATAATTTGAAGAAACAATTTCATCGAATCTTGGAGCAAATCGATAAGTTGTCAAATACAAAGATCTGACCGCAGTTCTTCTTGACCCCAGTTCTTCTCATTTGTTCGTGTCCCCAAAAAAGGTAAATCTGCCAAGCTTGCATCGATATTTTATGCTTACAGGTATCCGGTATCCAAGAGTTCAGTGAAAAAGGTCATAGGTGAGATTCAACGATTTCAATGTAAATTAAAAAACGATTGTTTCACCATCTTTTGGAATCATCAGCCGGGATAAATCTATGGCTTCATTATTCGCTCTTTGACGAAGTTTTTCACGGCTGACAGGGCAATGGTCCAAAGCCTCCATATGTATCGCCACGACTATCGCATCTGGGGAGGCTTTAGCAGTCGCAAGGGTTTGGTCGATATCCATAATAATTGGCTCATATCCCGGAATCGTCGCACCCCCGGAATGGGTGATGATAATGTCCGGTTTAAACGTCTCCATAGCATTCTCAATGGGCGCACATAAAATGCTGTCTCCCACCCAATAAACAGTTGGTTCCCCATCCGCCTGGAATACAAACCCGGAAACATTCCCTGTAAACTGAAGTATTTTTCCGCTTCCATGCTGGCCGTCTGTTCGTGTGATGGTTATTCCATGCCAAGCGCACGAAGTCTCGATGGGAATTACGGTATGGAATCCTTTCTCTGTTATGTTTACCTCATCTCCGGGTTGACAAATGACTGGAATTATCTTTGGCAACGCAATGCTTGCTGCGCTGTCAAAATGATCTGGATGGTCATGGCTAACCAATACACCGTCCACCCCATCTATGATCTTCTCAATATTAAATGGCAATTCAGTCGTCGGGTTCCTGGCAACACCGGCAAAAGGTTCGAATTCATCTTTGTGAGAAAACATGGGATCGGTTAGAATCGTGTGTCCGAAATAGGTGAGCCTCATGGTTGCATTGCGAATTAACTGAATTTTCATTCTAATGTCCTTTACTCCTGTATGGCCATATCCAGATATTGATGGAATGGATCATCTTCAGGACTTTGGTTCCAGATGTATTCAGTAAGGTTGGCAATTTTCATGGCTTTGTCTTTACCAAAAAGCGAAGCAATTGCTGCTAAAGCCATATCAATTCCTGCCGACACACCGGAGGAGGTGAAAAAAGGCCCATCTTCCACCCAGCGGGCTTTGGAAATCCACTCCACCTGTTTGCTCTGCTGGGTCGCTATCTTGAAGTATATCTTGTTGGAGGTTGCGCGTCGGCCATCCAGAAGACCGGCTTTGGCAAGCAACCAAGACCCCGAGCAAACAGACATGGACATTTTTGCTGTAGGTACTCTGGTTTTCAAAAAAGACAAAATGGCATTGTTGCCCAACTCATTAAGCGTTCCAAAACCGCCCGGCAATAATATTAAATCAAGCTGCGGGCAATTGTTATAATCGTAGTCAGCCACTGTTTGAGGTCCTTGATGAGAAGAAACCGGTCCGACATTTTCGGCCACAGTTATGATTTTAACTTTGGGCTTTAGGTTTCCAAACATTTCCAGAGGACCGTATAGGTCCAGCAGTTCAAAATCTCCATACAAAATTGCACCAAGAGTCAGCGAATCTTGATAAGATGTCATTAAGTACTCCTTTCAAATGGTTGCTGGGTTCACGCAATAAAATGTAATCTGTATTGGGACGGTGTGACATCAAACCGCCTCAAAAAAGCACGTCTAAGTCGTTCTTCACGTCCGAAACCGTTAATTTCTGCGATTCGATCCAGTGACTGGTTGCCAGCCGTCAAAAGCTCTCTGGCACGATCCAGCCGCAAGGTCTCAAGAAACTTAATAGGCGTCATGCCGGTCGTAGTTTTAAATACACGAGCAAAATTGCGTGGGCTCATGGCTGAATATTCTGCCATTTTTTCGACTGAGACTGATTTGTTGAGATTGTTGACCAGCCATCGATGGAGGTTAGCAAAACGTTTGCCAGCGGCTTCCTGTGCTTTCATGGGTGCGCTGAATTGAGATTGAGAACCCGGGCGGCGAAAGTACAACACCAACAGGCGTGACACCTCAAGCGCTATCGAGAGTCCGTAGTCTTCTTCGACGACTGCCAGGGCCAGATCAATACCTGCCGTGACCCCGGCGCTGGTATAGATATTCCCATCATTGGTAAAAATGGCGTCGGGCTTCACGTCTACATTGGGATACCGTCTTGCAAATTCAGCCGCTGCCAACCAGTGCGTCGTCGCCTGTTTGCCTTCTAACAGCCCTGCCTTAGCCAGAATAAAGGCACCATTGCAAATAGATAATACGCGTTTCACCTGCTGGGATCGTTTACTTACGTATTCGATAAAGACTGGATCATGGGTGACCTGTGTCGCTCCAATCCCTCCTGGAACCAGCAAGGTGTCGACGGACAGCTCATCCTTGAAGGTGCCGCTGGCAACAATTTCAAGGCCGGAGCTCAATCGAACGGCTCCCCGTTTGGCAGCAACAAACCTGAACTTATAAGCGGACCTGCCTTTACGATTTTGTTTATTGACAGCTGATGCAGTGTTAAAAACCTCCAGCGGGCCAGTAATATCAAGTCCTAATGCATCAGGGAAAAGTAAAAATTCTATTGTGTGATCCATAGCGGTGCTCCGATTTTTTAAACTGATCACCATATACAGCTCATTAAAATTGGCGTCAAGGACATAAAAAACGCATTTTCTGCCAGATAAATTATTAAAAAGCCGATTGCATGCTATACAAGGGAAACGGGTCAGATCGAAAGCGCCGGTAAAAGCCGGCAAAGAGTAGGGGGTGAAAGTCCTCCGCATGGTAATGGTTAGCGACCAGCCGTGGCCCCGAGTCATGC
>CALZJV010000320.1 GCA_945787595.1 uncultured Desulfobacterales bacterium
TCTCTTATGGCATAGCCGATTGTCTCTGACTTGGCCCAGCTTCCGGCCCGTAGGGCCTACAGCCCGGAGGGAGGACCAAGTTTTCTGAGGCATAATAAAAAATTAGTAATCCTAGCACCTTAATTTTTAACAACTTGGACGCCCCAGCATGTGCGAAGAAATATTACCCAACCTGTTTCGGCTGAAAATTCCACTGCCGGAAAGCCCTTTAAAATATCTCAACTCCTATGTGATCAGGGACACTCATCGAAGTATGATCATCGATACCGGTTTGAATCGCCAAGAGTGCCTGGAGGCAATGATCGCCGGTTTGCAAAACGTCGGGATCGATCTTGAAAAATCAGATATATTTATTACCCATCTGCATGCCGATCATTTTGGTCTGGTGACGAAACTCATTGCGGATTCAACTCGTGTTTATTTCAGCCGGCCGGAAAAAGAACTGCTGGAATCCTGGGAAGGATTTGAGGCCATGATCGCGTACGCCGGAAAAAATGGTTTCCCGGAGAATGAACTGCGATCTGCCCTTGATAAACATCCGGGCGCCAAATACGGTTCGGATTGGATTCCGGAAATGAAGGTTCTGGATGACGGCGATGAAATTCATGTCGGCGACTATCACTTCAAATGCGTCGCAACCCCCGGACATACCATGGGACATATTTGCCTGTACGAGCCAGATAAAAAAATCCTGGTTGCCGGCGATCATATTCTAATCGATATAACTCCCAACATTCAATGCTGGTCGGATACACAAAACCCTTTAAAGCACTATTTAGCCAGCCTGGATAAAGTCGCCGGATTGCAGGTCAACCTGACCTTGCCCGGACACCGGCGGCTCATAAGAGACCATGAGGCCAGAATCGCAGAACTAAAACAGCATCATACCCATCGATTAGCCGAAGTGTTGACAATCCTTGAAAAGGAGCCACTGAATGCCTTTCAGGTAGCTTCCCGCATGACCTGGGACATAAAGGCTGATTCCTGGGATCAGTTTCCGGTTGCCCAAAGATGGTTTGCCACCGGGGAAGCTATTTCGCATTTGAGGTATTTAGAGGAAGAAGGTAAGTTGACCCGCAAGAATAGTGATAAAATTAAATTGTATTCATTAATATAATAAGGACAATATGCCGGATTCCATTCGCCAAAACCCTCTTTATCCGATTATAAATCCCGACAACATCGTTTTCTTCGGGGCTTCCAACCGGTTCAGCGCCATGGGGACCAATCAGCTGAATTCGCTCCTATCCTCAGGATTTGGTGGCAAAATTTATCCGATCCACCCGAAAGAGAAGCGTGTTTTAGACCTTAAAGCCTATCAGAGGGTGGGGGAATTACCGGAAGTACCCGATCTGGCAGTGCTGGTATTGCCCACCCACATCGTGCCTCAGGCAATGGAAGAATGCGGCAAACAGGGCATCAAACATGCCATCGTGGTGTCCGGGGGTTTTAAGGAAGT
This sequence comes from uncultured Desulfobacterales bacterium, assembly GCA_945787595.1. The sequence continues at coordinate 1,460 of CALZJV010000320.1, forward strand.
CGGCGGGCAGGGCGTTGAGCTTGAAAAAAGACTGCTGACGGCAGCCGACCGATACGGCATTCGGTTTTTAGGACCGAACTGCCTGGGTGTTGCGAATCCTCATCATAATTACAATGTCACGTTTCTGCCCTTTGAAGGCCAGGAGGGATTCATCGGTCTGGCTTCCCAGAGCGGCAGCCTCATCACCCAGATGTTTGGCTATCTAAACCGGTTCGGTCTCGGATTCTCCAGCGGGATCAGTGTGGGCAACGAAGCCATGGTAGACATTGTCGATTGCCTGGAGTATCTGGCTGTCTGTCCGCATACCCGGGTGATCGGACTATATATTGAAACAATCCGGCGGGGGCGCGAATTTATCGACGTCGCCCGGTCTATTGTTCCCCATAAACCCATTGTGGCCTTTTACGTGGGTGGATCAGAAGCCGGCAAACGAGCCGGCCTTTCCCATACAGGTGCCCTGGCCGGTCCGGACGCGCTCTATGACGGTGTGTTCAGGCAAAGCGGTGTCATCCGCGCCCATTCCATCCCGGAGCTTTTTGACTATTGCTGGGTTTTGGGGACATGCCCCAGAGCCGGAGGCAACCGGGTAATTGTCCAGACCCATTCCGGCGGACCCGGTGCTGCAGCCGCCGATGCTTGCAACCGGGCCGGGTTGGAGCTGTCGCAATTATCAAAACAAACTCGAGATAAAATTGCACCCATGGTGCCCCACACCGGCAGCCTGAACAATCCTATCGACGTGACCTTTTCCAAAAATCCACTGGATTTTTATGACGGCATCCCTGATGCGCTTCTTGGGGACACCGGCAGTGACGGTCTGCTTGCCTATTTTTTAGCGCCCGGCAAAAGTATACGTCGCTCGATGGCAGGCATGGGGATTGCCGAGGAGGAGATTCCGCGTTTAATTGAAAAACTTTTCGACGATCAAGGCCGGACCTTGGCAGGATTGATCAAAAAGCATCAAAAGCCGCTGGTTGGTTTTACTTTTCAAAGCCATAGAGATTTATCCGTACGAAAACTTTTGCAATATGACGTTCCGGTATTGCCATCTCCCGAACGTGCGTCCCGGGCTATGGCAGCTTTGGTTCGCTATTCATGCATGCTTGACAAAATCGGATCTCAATCATTAAAATAGTTTAGATACATTCAAAGTCAACGGCCTTGAGCTGAACGCCTCTTACTCCCCGGAAGTGAATCGTCTCATGCTGGCAATTTTAGGAATTAAAGAAGTTCCGGTTTTAGTCGTTAAGAATACCAACGGTTTTTCTTTTATCAAAGGAGAAGATAATATCTTAAACTACGTGCGTCGCGCCTGTTTCGACCCGCAGCCGGTTTTGTACTTTGATCAATCCCTTCTGCCCGGGGGGCAAGAGATGACAATCCTGACAGAGGATGGTGGGGAATGTTCGTTGGATATAGACTGCCAAAATCAATGATTATTTCTGCGCCAGCCTTTATGACAGATTCATTTGACAATGTTTTTCAATTTTGACACAATAGCGCATATTTGATGATTGCTGACTTTCTATCCGGCCAGGCGGCTTCTCTCTATAGCGGCGCTTGTGTTGTTATTCTCTTCTATCTCATCTGATTGATTACTGCCGAATTTGAATCGCTTCACTAACTAGGCCTCTAAGAAAATGTACTTGCATATCACTGGAATTCGCTAAATCTCTATTTCGAAAAAGATATCCCAACTAAATTCGATTCGATGTAAACCTTGCAAATGCCGGAACAAGGAGGATGAAATGAGAAATTTGAAGCTCAATTATGACATGCTAATCAAGGTTACCCGATCCCTTTCCAAATCCAAGGATCCGGAAGAAATCATTAGAATGACGGTGGAGAGCATTAAATCCACATTGGATATTAAGGGATGTGCGTTGTTTCTGATTAATCGTCAATCAAAGGAATTGGAAGTGGCTTCTTCAACAGGATTAAGTTCGGAGTATTTGAACAAGGGACCGATAAGCGCTTTGCACTCTATCGCCAATTCTCTTGAAGACGGACCTGTCGCGGTTTATGACGTTAGTGATGATCCCCGAATCCAGTACCCTGAAGCGGCTAAAATTGAGGGAATTGCCTCCATACTCTCAGCACCCATTCTGGTTAGTGATGAAGCGATCGGCGCGATCCGGGTCTATACCGCAGAGAAGTGGGAATTTACCCTGGATGATGTGAATTTCGTCCAGGCGCTAGCTCAAATCGCCGGTATTCTCATCGAAATGAGTCGACTGTACAAAGGGCAAAGCGATTATATCGAAGTTCTAACCACCATGCGTGAATCACAGGCGCTCTAGATCCTATATTTCAGCAGTTTCTAATTTATAAAGTTCAACGGGATTGCTCAGGGTCCCGATTCCTTCGACGGTCATGTCAACAGTGTTTCCGGGCATGAGAAAAACGGGAGGCTTGCGGGTGAATCCAACGCCACTGGGTGTTCCAGTAAGGATCACCGTCCCCGGAAGCAGCGTTGTGCCTGTTGAAAGAAAAGAGATCAGTTCGGCTACCGGGAATATCATATCGGAAGTATTGGCATCCTGCATGACCTGACCGTTGAGCACACAGGTCAAATGGAGATTCTGGGGGTCGACGAGCTCATCCGTCGTCACCAGTTCGGGTCCTAAAGGACAAAAGGTGTCAAAACTCTTGCCGCGCACCCATTGGCCTGATCCCCGTCCTCCCTGCCACCGCCTGGCGGAAACATCGTTGGCCACCGTGTACCCGAACACATAATCGAGGGCCCCAGCAACGGACACGTCCTTTGCAGCCTTGCCGATGACAACTGCCAGTTCAACCTCGTAATCCACCTCGGGCGGCTCCATGCAGCAGGGGTGTAGTAGGATAGGGTCACCGGGATTGGTGACCGAAGCGGGATTTTTCATAAATAGCACTGGATATTTCGGTATCTTTAATTCGGTCTCCTCGGCATGTTGGTGATAGTTGGGCCCAATCGCTAAAATAGCGGAGGGCACCAAGGGTGCGAGAATTTTTTTGACATTGGCGTTTTCACCTGTCTCCTCCAGGCCGGAGAATAAATCCCCTGCCAGCCGCAACGCTTTGCCGTTTCTATAATTCGCGTAACCGGCCTGACCTTTCTCATCCATAAACCTTGAGATATGCATGTAATCTCCTTTCTCTTATCTGTCTTCATTGACTGCGCCTGCGCGCAAACGATAACAAAAAAAGGTACCCTGGTAAAGGCTTTAAAGGCTATAGCGCTCGGATACCGGAAAAAATATTGCTGGAACAGGAAGAATCGTTTATAGAAGGTGCATTCCATCGACAAACCCTTGCTGATGGGAACGCACCCTAAGGAGAGACTTTTATGGAAAATCTGATTTATCTTGACAATGGCGCTACTTCCTTTCCCAAGCCGGATGAAGTATATACTTTTATGGATTCTTTTTACCGGAGTTTCGGGGTCAATCCGGGACGTTCCGGATATGATCTGTGCATGGAAACCGGTGAATTGGTAGACAGAACCCGTAACCTGCTGACCGACTTATTTAACGGCAACGATCCCAACCGGCTATGCTTCTCCTATAACTCAACCGACGCCCTCAACCTGATTATTTTTGGCATGTTAAAACAAGGCGATCATGCCATCACAACTACACTTGAGCACAATTCCGTGCTTCGCCCCCTCTATCATCAGAGTAAATTCAACGGAGTAGAGATCGATTATGTGCCGTTCGACGCGAACGGTTTTGTCGACCCCGACGATATTAAAAAGAAAATCAAAGCAAATACCCGTCTCGTCATCGTGAATCATGCCTCCAACGTGATCGGCACAATTCAGCCGCTTGAGGCCATCGGGCGCATCTGCCGTGAGTTTGGCGTACCCTTTGCCATTGATGCTTCCCAGTCCGCCGGTAAAATCCCGATTGACATTGAACAATATTACATCGATGTTATTGCTTTTACCGGTCACAAATCCCTGCTGGGGCCGACCGGCATCGGCGGCCTCTATGTGAGGGATGGAGTTGAGATTCGACATACCCGCGCCGGTGGGACCGGGGTCCGATCTGCTGTTCGTATGCATCTGGACGAATATCCCTACAGGCTTGAATACGGGACCGGCAATGTCGTGGGTATTGCCGGGGTGCATGCCGGCTTGAGGTGGATAGAAGCGAAAGGCATGGACAAAATTCACAATCATGAAATGAAGCTGGCTCGCATGTTAAGGGACGGTCTTTGTGAACTGGACGGCGTGTCACTCTACTGCCAGGATGATCTGGCAGATCATATCGCCGTAATCAGCTTCAATATAGACGGAACGGAGGCCCTCAATGTAGGCATACTCTTAGATGGCGAGTACGATATCGCTTGTCGCACCGGACTCCATTGCGCACCCCTTTTGCATGAGCAGTTGGGTACCGCCCAAATCGGAGGGGCGGTTCGTATCGGCATCGGTCCATTTAACACAGAGGATCACATCAGAGCCGCAATCGATGCAATCGGAGAAATTGTCGACTTTCAAAAGAAAAATTAAAGCACATCACCAATCGGTTTAATGGCTTTTAACTTTCACCCCATTTTTATTCCCTTAAATCAGCTTTTTGAGGCAATTATAGATTTAGGATTGCGGATTTGTTGTATCGCTTTGCTCTATCATTTTTATTAAATTGACCCACCGGCTGCCAGCTCGCAGAGCCAACAGCTCGGAGAAAGGCGGACCGTAAATCCAAATTCGAAAATCCAAAATCCAAAATATATGAGGAATAAAAGTGAGATCCCCTTTTAAAAGCAACAGTGCGAAAGAAAAGGTAATTTTCACCAGCCCACTCTAGGACTCTACAAGTTCCAGGCCCATCTCACTGAATTCCGTTCGAACTTCTTGCTGAATTTTCAGGTATTCTTTGTTGATGATCTTCCCGGTTTTAAGGTCATGGACTTGATCATACCTGAAACCCGGCGTTGGTGTCTTGATGAGTTTTTCATATTTTTCGAAAAATTTTTGTGCCAGGGGATCGGCATCTTTCCTTCTGTCGTTCCTGCAGGAAAACGGCACCACCGTGCTTCCGCTCCAACACCCCCTGTTTCTCGGGGATATCTAAGTCACGACGGATGGTCATTTCGGATACCCGATTAAGAAAAATTCCCCCTCGATCTGAATCTTCGATATGCGCCTCTTTTTTCAGAGACAATCAAGATTAAATCAAATCTGCCGATATACGATGAAAGGACTTTATAAATCTGTCTTAAGGGGGAAAACAACCGATGTTCCATGAAATGATAATGTACTCAATAGTGGCTTTTAGTGTTTATGCCGCTATTTATTTTTTGATAATATTCGTCAGTTAAGTAAACCTATGCAGAGCGGTGAGAGGGCAATAGGTTGCACCGATGAGTACGGATTCCAATATTAATCAAAATCTGGAATGCCATCAATATCCCATTGAGTAAATCGGATTAACAACCAGATCTATACACGATTCCTTTGATACGAGTTGACTGGGTTTATTCAAGCCGGAACGGTGAATTCTGAAACGTTCTACCTAGTTTCCATCCATAAATGGTCTTTTTGCCCAATCTGGGCGTCAATCGGCGCGTTTGTTTGTGCGACGTAGCCAGCTACGTCTCCGCACAAACGCTTGATTTCCTTGAGGGCACTACCTATGCTAAATTTAGTGCAAAGGTAGTTTCCCAGGTCGCTGAGCAAACCGATTTGGTGATCGGTAAGATCTCCAGCTTGTTTCAGACGCTTTAATTCAATCAAGGCATCTGTCGGGGTTATACGACGCTCTTGCCGGTAGTCCACCATCGCATCCGCTTCTTTTGACGGATTGATACGTTGCATGTACAGTTTGAATTCCGTGGTAAATTTTGCAGCGATGGCACCCGGATAATTTCGGCAAATAATGCGCCGGGCCAGGGTGCGGGCATCGGGGCTTGAAAAATGTTGGATCAGATCGGCTTTTTCTGCCAAAGAAACCCGGTGAAATTTTCGGCATAATTTTTCATCCGCCCGGGAATAGAAACCAATTTGATAAAGAGAGGCATCGGGGTCTAAATTCGGGATGAACGGGTAGCGGTACTCGCGGTAATATTTCACAATTTTTTGAAAAACGTCGTGATTTTCCTGCAGCCATTTCAGGTTTTCTTCAAAGATCGTATTGCGGTCCTTTCCGATTTTCCTCCAATATCGATCGTGGGGCGGCAGCAATATCCCCGGCTCCCCCAGGCGTTTGCGGATAACCCAGGTCGTTTCGGCAATGGACTCAGGGTTGGTTTCGCGAAGCTGCGGCAGATCCAAGCGCAACCACAATGTTTGATTCGGGTAGGGGATCGATGTCCCGATGGAGATCGCCGGGATCTGATAATTATGTGCGGGACCGTATTCGCCGCTGACGATCAATCCCAGGCAGTGATCCCCAGCGGCACTTTGCAGCGCAACCGGCAGTCGAGCCATCCGATGAGCATCCGTCTCCTTATCAAAATAACCTACCAAATACCGCCACATCTTTTCTTTTTTAAAGAAGCGCCGGGCCAATTCAACCGTGGCTGCCACATCCACGATAGCTTCATGGGATTGACCGGATACGAGTCGGTTGGCGGAACTCAGGTGCTCTAATTTTAACGATAGTTTGCCTTTAATCTCAGGCCAGCTCAACACGTCTTTTTTGTAAAGCCGATATATGATGGCTATCGGAAACATATCCATACGGCTGCAGCCGTTCTTGAATTGGTGGGTATATGGCGGCAGCAAGTTTCGGTGAAACGAGAACCGCAAAAACTCATCATCGAATCCCAGCGTGTTATAGCCCAAGCTAGTGGTGCCGGGTTGATTCATCAACCGATGGATCTGCTCGACAGCTTCGTATTCACACAGCCCATCGGAAAACTCAGTGACGGGAATGCGATTGGTGAGAATCGCCGCCGGAGATGGAACCACGTCCGACCGCAACTTAACCGTGACGGCATGGCGGTCTATTTCATTAAGCTGGCGGTCTGTGCGAATGGCGGCAAACTGTAAGACCTGGTCAAAGGCCTTGTTTAATCCCGTGGTTTCTATATCGTAAAAAAGATAACTGTCGGTCATGGAATCACGCTTTTAACCTTCTGCGACTGATTGAAGATTGAATAATGTGGAATTCTGCCCGTTTACCTTTATTTGAATACTGTTTTTTGCGGAGAAGATAATATGACAGCCATTTTTTAAATTCTAATGTTGTCAAATTCAGCGATTGGTTAGAATTTGTCAAGGCTAAAAGGGTTAAAACCTGGGAAACGTCTAACTCAATTCATAAGCCACCGGCTATGTCGGTGAGAATTTAAAGGGTTCTACCGTTACCGCGAGGGCATGCTTGATGGGTGCAAACTCGATCGATGCCGGCGGCTTATGAATTGATATAAAAAAGAATTTTTGCT
>CALZJV010000321.1:0-9267 GCA_945787595.1 uncultured Desulfobacterales bacterium
TTATCCCATATTTGCAAAATAATTGGACACTTCATGTTTTAACAATCGTAACATTCTCAAATTATGACTATAATTTACCTAATCAACCATTCAACCAGTTAACTATTCAACGAGGTCTGGAGTTGATAAAGTTGATTAAATTGACCAGTTAACATAGTCAACTTAATCAACTGCCAATTACCAAATATATTTTTTGATCGAAGACAGACCTTTGGGCGCATAGATCATAACGGCAATTAGGAGGGCACCGTACATGACAAGACGCCAGGCGCCCAGCTCCCGGAAGTATTCCTGAAACCCGATGAGAATGAAGCCCGCCAGAATGGAACCCCACAGCGTTCCTCTACCCCCCACGTAAGCCACTGTCAGAACCTCCACAGTTCTGGGAACGCCAAACTCGGTGGGGTCCGGTGTCAGAATACCGATGTAGTGGGCGTAAAAAGCCCCGATGAGTCCTGTGAAAAAACAGGCCGTGGTAAAATTGATGAGCTTGTATTTTGTGGGACTGAGACCCAGGGTCTCGGTGGCCAGCTGGTCTTCGCGAATGGCCTTGAATGAAAGACCGATCCTTGAATTCACCATCAGGGCCGCTATGGCAAAGGCGATAATCGACAATATCAAAAGCAGATAATAATAGGGCAGCAGCTCGGCCCGCGAAAAATTGAAACCGAACAGGTCCGGCAGGGGTTTAACAGCCAATCCCAGCATCCCGCGAGTGTAGCCGGGTGTATTAGAGATCGTCAACCGCAGCATTTCAGCCAGGAACCAGGTGGCCAGTCCCACGAAAATCCCCTGCAGTCTGAGGGTGACCACGCCCGTCAGAAAGCCCAAAACGCCGGCCGCCGTTGCCCCGATGAGCATCGCAACCCATGGATTTATCTCATAATGCAATACGGCCAGAGCAGATCCATACGCGCCGGCTAAGATAAATCCGGCAAATCCAAAATTGATGAGTCCGCCGTAGCCGATTTGAAGATCATACATGACCCCCCAGGTGCCGAACATGAGCGCCGAAATAAATATGGTTGTAATGAACCGATTTTCCCGCCAAATCCACGGGGTAGCGATTAAAAAAGCCAGAACCAAAGCCGCTTTAATATAACGGGAGGCATCCATTCCTTTGCGGGGACTGCCGAGAATGCTCATGGCCGCTCTCCTGCAGGGGCAAAAAGTCCGGATGGTTTAAATACAAGAACGGCAATCACAATGGAAAAGACAATCACATTCTGCCAGCCGCCGGCCAAAAAAAAGACAGCATAGGCTTCCAGAAGTCCCACCAGAATACCGGCCGCAATAGCTCCCTTGATATTGCCCAGGCCGCCAAGGATGACGACGACAAAGCTTTTTAGAACGGGAGCCATCCCGGCATTGGGATTGGCAGGAAAAAGTGTGATCAAGAGCGCACCGGATATTCCGGCCAGGGCCGCTCCTATGCCAAAAGCCACGGCATACATCCGGCTGACATCGATACCCAGCGTCTGGGCGGCCTCCGCGTGCTGAGATGTTGCCCGTATCGCCATGCCCAAGCTCGTGTTTTTGATAAAATACCAGAGCACTGTGACGGTCAGCAGCGCCAGCCCCAGAATCACCAGGTGATCATAGATAAAGACAACATCCCCGATGACATACTGACCGGCAACCAGATTTGGAATTCCGCGCTGAATTGAACCGAATATGATCAGAGCCATGTTCTGAAATATCACCATCAGGCCGATGGTTAGAACAAAGGAATCCATGAGCCATTCCCGACCGGCCTTCTTGCGGAGGGTGGATATCAGGCTCTTCTCCAGAATGATACCCACAATCAAAAGCCCGATCCCGGCGGCCAAAATACCCAGCGGAAAGGGTAGACCCAGCATGGCAGCCACAAAATACATGATGTAACAGCCGATCATAAACAGTTCGCCGTGGGCAAAGTTGACAATTTTCATGATTCCGAAGATCAGAGAAAGGCCTACGCCCATCAGCGCGTACATCGATCCTCTCACCAAACCCAGAACGATCAGCTGAATAAAAATACTAATATCCATTGGCTTTCCATTTTTTAGTTGACGTCATTGTCTTATTCCGAGACTGAACTCGGAAATAGTGGCCCTTTGTTAATTGAAGATTGAAGACTGAAGACTGAAGATTTGTGGATTTCGCTTCGCTCTGCCTTTTTTATAATCTTTTTTTAATAATTGACCCTCCGGCTTCCGGCTCGTAGAGCCTACAGCTCGGAGAGAGGCGGACCTTAAATCTTCAATTTTCAATCGACAATCTTCAATCAATGATAGTTGTGATTTGCTGAAAAACCTTCATTTTCTTACAACATGTTGTCAGATAAAAGCCGATAATGGCCTATATCCACTCCTTGATAATATCCTCTACATAGATGTAGTCAACCACATCCAGGCACTTATGAACCTTCTGATCCACCATTAAGATCGTGTATCCCAATTCTTTCAAATGGACGATTTCCTCGTAGACCGTGTCAACCAGCTTCGGCATCAAACCCACCGACGGCTCATCGATCAGGATGGCGCGGGGATGGGTCATGGTGAGGCGGGCGATCTCAAGTGTCCGCTGCTCACCACCGGAGAGTGCGCCGGCTGCCATTTTGCGCTTATTCTTGAGAACGGGATAATGTTGGTAGACCTCATCCAGGGATAGGTCGAGAGATTTGCGATCACGTCTGATGATCCAGCCGCCCAGTTCCAGGTTTTCCGCCACGGTCATTGCCGGAAAAACACTGTGCCCCTGAATGAGATGGGCAATCCCCTGGCCCAGCATCTGATCCGGCTTGAGTCCTTTGATCGATTGCCCGTCGTGAAATACGTCACCCTGGCTGGGCCGCAGGTAGCCGTAAATGGTCTTCAGAAGGGTCGATTTGCCTGCTCCGTTTGGTCCGATGATGCCGGTCAGGCGCCCTTCCCTGGCAACCACATTGACATCCATTAAAATGGGCACCTCTTTTACATAGCCCGAAGTAACATGTTTGACCTCGAGAGTCATATTCAATGCCCTAGATAAGCGTCGATCACCGCCGGGTCATGCCGGATGTTTTCCGACTCTCCCTCGGCGATGGTTGTTCCGGCTGAAAGAACGGTCAGGTTTTTGCACAATTTCATGACGGAGGGAATATCATGGCTGATCAAAAGAAATGTCTTCTGCCGGGTGTGGTTCAGCTCGATAGTGACGTCGATTAACCGCTCAATCAAAGCGGGATTGACCCCTGCAAACGGCTCGTCTAACAGAATTACCTCAGGATCCGCCATCATGGTTCGCATGAACTCCAGCAACTTCTTTTGGCCCCCGGAAATTTCAACGGCCAGCTGCTCACTGAGATGGCTGAGCCCCGCCATCTCCAGAAGCTCCAAAGCTTTTTTCTCACCTTTCCTTTTTGAAATCCGCCTGGGAATAAGGGGAACCATCATGTTCTCCATCAGTGTCATTTCATTGAAGATCCGGGCAACCTGAAAAGTCCGGCCGATTCCCCTGGAGGCGATTTGATTCGGTTTGAGTCCGGAAATGTCCCGGTTTTTGAAAATGACTTTACCTGCGTCGGCACCGTAAACCCCGTTGATCACATTAAACAAAGTGGTTTTGCCGGCCCCGTTGGGTCCGATAACACCGTGGATTTTGCCCTGCTCCACACTGAGCGAGACACCCTGCAGAGCAGGGATGCCACCAAATTTTTTATACACCTGGGTGACTTCCAGAAATACCATCTTGCATCTCAAAAAATCCGCAAGCCCAATTTGAGGGGCTCACGAATACGAAAAGTTAAACAGCAGTTATCCAGTCAAGTTAGTTCGCTTCGCTCACAACCTGTCGAGAGCCTCAGAGTCTAACGACAAGGTCGTGCGATTGGAATGATGGAACAATGGAATAGTGGAGTAATGGGTTCTGGGATAATGCAATGTTGGATTAATGGTCCTGCCACCGGCGGGATTGACGATAAAATTAAAATGGCTATTATCCTTTTGAAAACCAATATTCCAGCGTTCCACCATTCCATTATTCCATTTTCGGGGCATATTCGGAAGCCCCAAAAAGCTTCTATATTCTCAGTAGGTTGTAGAAATTCCGATACATTGAATTAGGACACAGATTTTCACAGATCTCCACAGATATCTGGTTTTTTGTAGCTTTTAATATCCTGATAATCCGTGTTCATCCGTGTCCCCAAAATGGAAATTTCTATGTTTTTCAGTTATCCTGCTGAGAAGTCGGTAACAGGGTTTAGACCCAGGGCGGCGCCGTGAATTCCCCTTCAGCCAGAGATGTGGGCCACAGAATCTTGGGTTTGCCATCGAACATCTGGACGAAAGGAAAGAAGAAGCCTTTCATAAAGTCACCCGTGCGGACATCATTGCGCGAAAGCTGATGCAGGGTGCCTTCCTGGGAGAAATCCGTCCAAAAATCGTTGTAGGTCGCCCAGTCGAAGAATTGCCAGACGCCTTTATATTTGACCTTTTCCCGGATGTGATAGCACAGTTTTTCAAAATCGAGGGTGCCGACCTCATTGAGGACCTTGATGGCCAGCCGGGTGTAGTCATAGGGCTGACCCGAAGGGGCAATCGAAGCATCTTCGCCGTATTTCGCTTTAAATCGTTTCAACCAGTCCTTTTGCTCGGAGCTGATGGCATAAGGCGAATCCATGCACAGCACGTAATCGGATGCCTCTTTGGTGTTTTGATACCATTCTCCGGTCCAGGTCAGGCCATGCCCGAGAACCAGAGCTTTGAGGCCCATGGCGCGCAGCTGCTTGATGATATTGTACATGGGCACCCCGCCGGTCTGGGTTAGTGCAATGACTGAGACATCTGCGGCCTTGTATTTTGTGATTAAAGGGGTAAATTCCGTTTCGTCAATGGCATTGACATCGAAAGGCATCACGTCAAAGCCGATCGTCCTCAGGCTCACCACCAGCGCCTCACCCCATCCGCGGCCGTAATCCGTGTCCTCGACGATGACCCCGGCCTTCATGTTCTTTGGCTTCCAGAGTCCCTTTTCCATAAAATACTTTAGCGGCGGGCCATAAAGTCCCGCGTAGACCGGAGGCGACGCCCATCCCTTGAACCATCCTTTGTACTTCTCGGGATCATCATTGATCTTGAAATTGATGTACTGCGATTCGCCGCCGTGACCGAGATGGACGATTTTAAAGGGCGCCTCGGCGTCCATGACGGCCATGGCAACGGAAGAATGCCAGCCGGTCACCATAAACTTGACCCCGCGATTAATGGCAAAGGTCACTGCTTTGACTGCTTTTTCCGGGCTGGACTGGCTGTCAACCCATACGGGCTCGATATCCATGGTTTTGCCGTCGATCTTGACGGGGATCTCCCCGTCTGCCCGGGCTTCCTCAAGGGCCATCTCCACACCCATTCGGTGCATATCGCCCGTCCGGCTGGCAGGTCCGGTGTAAGGCGCCATGAACCCGACCTTCAAGGTATTTGCCGCGTGTGCATTTTTAGGAATTCCCATGGCCAGGACACTGCCTGCCGCAGCGGCCATCCCTGCGGTTTTCATGAAATCACGACGCGAGATTCCCTCGTCTTTTTTCTCTTCTGACATGGCTTGCCTCCTTTTCGGTTATTAGGTTATCGGTTAAGCCCCGTTATGCGCTTACCCCCCATTTTATACCCAACCCGGATAAACCGGAATTGAATATTGACGATTGAAGATTGAAGATTTGTGGATGTCGCTCTCCGAGGCGTAGGCGCTACAACCCCTACGAGCCGGAGGCTTCGCTCTGCCTTTTCTATGACCTTTTTTGTTAATAATTGATCCCGCCGGCTTCCGGCTCGTAGAGCCTACAGCTCGGAGATAGGCGGACCTTAAATCTTCAATCGACAATCTTCAATCATATGGGATAGTGATTTGCTGAAACATTTATTTCTTTACAATATGTTGTTAGAAAAAATGGACTAAGGGCCTAAGTGGATCGGTTCCAGGTCGAGGGTTGAAAGGTTACAACCGATGGATGCGCCTTACAACATTGACCAACACCCGTAATACTCGACATACTTCATTGAGTGAAACGGCTTTATAACCATGATTTTGGATACTAATGATCATATCTGCTGTCAAGCTTTTTCCCGTTGAGCTTTCAGCGCAATTGATAGCTCTCTCTGCCTCCGTCAGCGTAACAGTTCATCCGTAAACGTACTATGTCAAATAGTTCATAACATAAATCTAGGCACGCTGTTTTGAATAAAATTAATGTTAAAATGCTGACATCATATTGTTTTGACATCCTGGTTAGAGTGCTGTTATGGATATGCCGAAATAATTTCACAAACCCGGCAAGCATTAGGCCCCTAGTTGAGTCTATGCATATGAGCTTTGCTGTTTTCTGTCTGAACCCGCCCAACTGTGGTGTTCTCCAATTGTGGTGGACTCTGCAGAAAGGGAACGTTTCTTGCTAAACTATGCCCGCATGAGCGGACATAGTCTTGAACTCATATTGGAAAAAGTAAAAATTAGAGAACCCCTGGTTTCATTGCACTGGATTCTGTGGGGCGCAGCCAAGCTTTGTGATCTCAAGGAAAACCGGACGGCGCCGCAGCTTATCCAGGCTCACGCGGAAAAGAAACCAAGGTACGAACGCATCGCCGACCCGGTCAACATTGAGAAACTTCTTGATTTATTCCAGCCAAGATAACGAAAGGGGCAACCATGCAATCGATGAAGGTAGCTGTCATGGGAGGCGGCAACGGTTCTCATACCATCGCGGCGGATCTGACTCTCAAGGGTCTAACTGTCAACATGTTCGAAATGGAGAAATTTGCAGGCCGCATGAAGGAGGTGTTCGAAACCCGCAAGATTGAGATCTCCGGGGTGGCCGGCAGCGGTACGGCAAAGTTGAACCTGGTCACAAGCGATATTCGCAAGGCGGTTGAAGGAGTGGAAATCATTTTTATTCCCCTGCCCGGTTTTACCATCTCTGCCTACGGCCAAATTTTGGCTCCCGTTCTGGCGCCGCACCAGATGGTCGTCATTATGCCGGGAACTCTGGCGGCTCTCGAATTTCGGGAAACGCTCCGTTCTTGCGGCAATCGAGAGGAGATAATCATCGCCGAAACAGGCGGGCTGCCGTTTGCAACCCGTCTCATCGGCCCGGGACGGGTCAAAACATTTCATATCAGAAAAGTATGTGGTCTGGCTGCGGTTCCCGGCCAATCCGGCCGTCAGGTCCGTGATAAACTGGCAGGGCTTTATCCGTTTGCTCTCAAAAAGACCGTGATTGAAACCGGGCTGGGGCATCTGACGCCGCTGCTGCATCCAGCCGGCAGCCTGCTCAACGCCGGTCGGATCGAAAGGTCTCACGGCGAATTTTACATGTACGAGGAAGGCATGACGCTGTCGGTGGTCAGGGTGATAGAATCTTTGGACCAAGAACGGCTGCAAATTGGAGAAAGGTTGGGCGTTCGATTGCCGACCGGGGTGGATATGATGGTCGAGTCCGGCTATGGACCTCGGGGTAGCCTCTGGGAATCGCTCAATGGCAGTGCCGGGTTGACCCCTGTCAAAGGACCGGACTCCTTGGAAAACCGCTATGTAACGGAAGATATTCCGTACGGTCTTGTGGCCTGGGCCAGTCTGGCTAAGGCGGTGGGCGTCGATACCCCCATCATGAACGCCCTGATCGAAATTGGCGGTGTGATCATGGGAAAAAATTGTTGGCTTGAGGGCAGAAATCTCAATAAAATGGGTTTGGCAAGTCTGAACACCGAACAGATCAAAAACTTTCTGGAACGGGGATAAAGAGCAGAATTCTAAATGCAAGCGGTAAAGTTAAATCGAATTCAGAAAGTGTATTGACATTCAATGCTTAAAATGGTTATATAGCCGATTCATTGACGTAATTTGGAATAAACCACGTCCATCGACGCCTAAATGCGATGACGTATTTACGCACGCGGGAATTAGTACTGATAAGGCAATGACTTTGGATGGGTCGATAATTATATGTCCCTGTAATTGCATATCAAAGCACTAAGAAACCGCAAAAATAACTTTAAATAACCTGATTGATCCCTGCTCTAAACGCGGGGTCCGAGGTAGTTCAATTTCTATGGCTGAGTTGATAATTGAAGGGGTATCGAAACGATTCGGCGGTCTGCTGGCAGTCGAAAATCTGGATTTGCAAGTACCGCAAGGCAAAATTTTAAGCCTGATAGGCCCTAACGGCGCCGGCAAAACCACCGTTTTTAATATGATCACCGGCGTCTATCCCCCCACCGAGGGCGCCATCACTTATAAAGGCACTAAACTGAACAATCTGAGGAGCAGCCGTATCATTGCTCAAGGAATCGCAAGGACCTTTCAGAATATCAGACTGTTCAAATCAATGACGGTGCTGGAAAATGTTCAGGTCGGTATGCACTGCCGCACCAAAAGTGGAGCCGTCAGGGCCCTGCTGAAAACCCGGTATGAAAAGCAGGAAGAAAAAAACATCAGCGAAAAGGCGGTCGAGATTCTGGAATTTATCGGGTTGAAAGAGCATCTGAACGACTATGCCTCCAGCCTGCCCTATGGTGAACAGCGGCGGCTGGAAATCGCCAGGGCCCTGGCCACTCAGCCCGAAATACTGCTTTTAGATGAACCGGCGGCCGGTATGAATCCCAAAGAAACGGCCGAGTTGATGAAATTGATTATCAAGCTGCGCGATACCGGGCTGACCATCTTTCTGGTAGAACATGACATGCGCCTGGTCATGGGGATTTCGCAAATGGTAACGGTACTGGATTACGGTCAAAAAATAGCTGAAGGCACACCTAAAGAGATTCAGCAAAACGAAACTGTTATTGAAGCCTACCTGGGAACCGGTGCCAAGTCCGAGAAATAAGTATTTATTTAGGTCATTAAGAAATTTTTGTCATTCTGATTTGTTTCGAATTTCGATACTTGTCCGCCTGGAGGATTCGAATTTCGGATTTATTCATGAATGCCCGACGATTTAGCACTATCATGGGCATATCTATTAACTGGTAAATTGTCTAACAGCGAAGAGAGGAGGTAGTATCATGAAAAAATTTAGCATTTTCGTTCTGTGTTTGACCTTGATTGTGGGAATTCATGGTCTGGTTCTGGCCAAGACCCTGAAACTCGGCACCTTGAGTCCCCTGACCGGACCTTATGCTCAGGACGGCACCGACATTCTGCAGGGTGTCAAAACAGCGGTCAGCGTATACGGACCGGTGAAAGGGTATGATAAGGTCGAGGTGCTTCCCGGTGACAGTGCCTGTGACGGCGGTAAAGCCACCATGGCCGCCA
>CALZJV010000321.1:9283-11996 GCA_945787595.1 uncultured Desulfobacterales bacterium
CAACAGCGGCGTCAATGTGGTCGTCGGCGCTTATTGCTCCTCGGCCACCGAACCGGCCCAGATCCCACTGATGGATGCCGAAATCGTACAGATTACGCCGGCCTCGACCAATGAACGCTTGACCGCTAAGGGCTACAAGTATTTCTTCCGGATGCCCCCCAGGGATGACGTTCAAGCCTGGTCCACGGTTCAGTTTCTCGAGAAGAAATTGAAGGTCAAAACTCTGGCGTTGATCGATGACAAACAGACCTACACCGCCGGATTGACCGCCAACATTAAAAAGTTCGCCAAAGAGAACGACAAGGTAAAGATCGTTGCCCATGAACATATCACGCCGGGCGACAGCGATTTCACTGCGGTTTTGACCAAGCTGAAGAGAATCAGCCCGGATGTTATCTACATGAGCGTGTATCAACCCGAAGGCTCCAAAATGATTCAGCAGGTCCGCAAACTGGGTCTCGAATCCGCCTTCGTTACCGAAGATGCGGTCTACCACCCTAAGTTTTTGGAGATTGGCGGGCCGTCGGCCGAAGGAGTTTATCTGACCTTTGCCAAATCCCCGGAAACACCCGAAAAAGAGCAGTTTATCAAGACCTACAAAGCGATGTGGAAGGTCGACGCTGTCGGCACCTACGCCTACTTTGCGTATGACGCGGCCATGATGGCCCTGGCCGCTGTTGAAAAGGCCGGCACAACCAAAGCCGATACCTTGCAAAAGACCCTGCGCGGAAACACCTGGCCGGGTGTCACCGGCGACATCAAATTTGATGAGCATGGGGACCGCAGCCTGGCTCACATTGTCTGGATCGTCAAGGACAACCAGTTTGTACCGTATTGGGACCCGATGACCGGCAAAGATCTGTAGAATATAACGGAGGACAGAGGTCAGAAATCAGAGGTCAGAGGGACAGAGAACAGAAGAATTCAAATATCTGACTTCCGTCATCTGACCTCTGACATCCGTCCTCTTTCATCCGTCACCTGATATAAGAAGAAGGATTTTCCATCTTATGGATCTGTCCGCATTTCTGTTACAGCAGTTCGTCAATGCCATTTTTCTTGGCAGCATCTACGCCCTGATCGCCCTGGGCTACACCATGGTGTACGGCATCATCGAATTGATCAATTTCGCCCATGGGGAGTTGTTTACAGCCGGCGCCTTTATCGGTGTCATCGTTCTAACCGCTCTGCAGCAGATCGGATGGGTGGAAACCCATTTTGTCCTGACCATGATCATCGTCTTTGGCATGGCCATGGCCTATGTGGCAGTCCTGGGCGTGGCCGTTGAACATGTGGCCTATCGGCCGTTGCGGGGCTCCTCTCGTCTTGCGGCGCTTTTAAGCGCTCTGGGCATGTCCATCTTTTTGTCCAACGGGATGATGCTCAGCCAGGGCGTTTCCGATCGGGCTTATCCCCAGGTCTTCGGCGCCGACGCTATCGAAATCCTGGGCGCCAGGATTACCAACGGCCAGATATTCATCATCCTTCTTGCCCTTGCTCTGATGGTCGGGCTGCAGCTGTTCGTTCGCCGCACCCGTCTGGGCAAGGCCATGCGGGCGACGGCCCAAAATAAAACCATGGCCCGCATACTGGGCATCGATATCGATCTGACCATCCGCATCACCTTTATGATCGGACCGGCCCTGGGTGCGGCCGCCGGAGTAATGGTGGGGCTTTATTACGGCGCCGTGCGATTTGACATGGGATTTATCTTCATGATCAAGGCCTTTGCGGCCGCCATTTTAGGCGGCATCGGCTCCATTCCCGGTGCCATGATCGGCGGGCTGACCATCGGCGGCATCGAAGTGATGTGGGCGGCGTTTCTCCCCAGCGCCTGGAAAGATGTCACCACGTTTACCGTTCTGATCCTGGTTCTGTATTTCAGGCCGAGCGGTCTTTTGGGTGAAAGTGCTGCGGAGGCGCGCGTCTGATGGTACGGCAAGAACTCAAAAAATTGGTGGTGTATTCATTTTTTCTGGCCATCCTGCTGATCCCCATGCTCGGATTCAAGACCACGACCTTTGAACCCGGCCGGGCGTTTAAGACTCTCGGTGTTTTTGTGGCCATTCTTGTGTTTAATTTTATCGTCAAGATGATCCAAAGCCGCCGCAAACCTGCGGATGCGCGGAAAGCACCCCTCACCGAGCAGATACGGGAACACATCAACCGGCTGCCTAAAATCTACACCATCGGCGGGTTGATTGCGCTGGCCGTTATTTACCCCCTCTTGGCAGACCGCTATATGATCGATGTGGCCATTACCTGCCTGATCTATGTCTGCCTGGGGCTGGGTTTGAATATTGTGGTGGGCCTGTGTGGGTTGCTGGATTTAGGGTATATCGCTTTTTATGCCGTCGGGGCCTACACCTATTCCCTGCTGAATCTCACCTTCGGGCTGTCCTTTTGGGCCGCCCTGCCCATCGGTGTGGTTCTGGGCATGATTGTCGGCTGTATCATCGGTTATCCGACGTTGAAAATGCGCGGTGACTATCTGGCCATTGTTACCCTGGGCTTTGGCGAAATTGTTCGTCTGGTGCTCAACAACTGGGATTCTCTCACTGCCGGCCCCAACGGCCTTTTCGGCATGAAACGGCCGGTTTTGTATTATCCAAGCTTCGAGGATGGCGGATTCACCTGGCTGACCTACTATCTTAAATCCTTACCGGCGTTGTATTATCTCATTCTAGTGATTGCCATTTTTATCATCATCGGG
>CALZJV010000322.1:0-8662 GCA_945787595.1 uncultured Desulfobacterales bacterium
GCTGACCAAAGAGATCATCGCGCTGGCGGTATCCATCACCAACAACTGTACCTACTGAATCTGCTCCCACAGCGCCGCCGTGAAGCGGCTCGGACTGGACAATGAGGCAGTGGCTGAGGTCATTGCCGTGGTGGACGTGTTTAACGGTACCAACAGCCTGGCCAATGCCTATCAGGTCGAACCGGATGTGGTACCGGACCCGGATTGACGGGTATACAAACCGAAGCTGAGCGATTTTTTTTGCAGAGAGATGTGCTGGTTTGTGATGATGGATATTTGTGGAAGTGATTCTCGGCGGGCCTTACCGATTATAATTGCTTTTATATTCAGCAAAAACTCTCTTGGTTATCTCTTTTGTATCGAAACCTGCTTCCAATATCAGATCTATGTCTTCTGTGATCAAAAAATCGGTCAAACCGCTTTTGGAATAGGTTTTTCCCCGCTTGACATCCACAAGAATCGCTCTGATGCGATCTTTGGCCATGTTGGCAACATTTGCGGAAAACAATGAAGACGGGCAACCATTTGGGGCAACCAACGTAATCATCGAGTATCGGGTTATATTGGATCAAGTTGATCCACCGCGAGCAGAACCCTGGATCGATGGAAAAACCAGGAGGGCCTTGATTAATCTTCCCCCATCGGTCACCAGCCTTAAGGTGCCCCCGGAGTTTCTCTTGCCAGATGCCGGCTACGAATTCGAGATTCTAGCAATTGAAGTCAGCGGAAACTCCACGATCTCTACCGGAGAGTTCATCACCAGCAAATAAAACTACATAACCCGAGGACGTCAGGACACCAACCCTGGCGTCCCCACCAACCACGCATAAAGATTCTGAAAAAAATACCGATATTCTTTCAATAAGGGATGGTTTCCGGCGCCGGAGAGATTGGCCTGAGCTCTGCCGATGCGCCGGGGAAGATACACGCCATAATATACTTATTGAGGGGATTAATGGGCCACACTGATCACATAGCTCTGCCGGCCGGACGGGGTGCCGCCCGCTGGTTTCTGTTTCTCGTATTTTTTCACCTGCTACCGGTCCCATGGTTTCTTTTCGTGGCCGGAGGGCTGGCACCGGCCAGTTTCCTGTTTGCCATCGGTGTGGCCGGTCTTTTTATCACCGATTTCGATTCCCTGCCCATGGCCCTTATGTTTCTCGCCCCTGCCCTGATCAGCGGTCTGGTTTTTGTTGTGTTAGCCTACCTGCTGGCGGCCGGTCTCGGCCGTCTGAGAAAACCGGTTGCCATTACCCTCAGCCTGATAATCATCCTGGCAGTCTGCATCGGTGTCGCCTTAAACCCCATATATATTTCAGGCGGTCATGGTGGAGGCCATCAGTTCAGCCTGCTAGGTTTTCTTGACATCCTGGGTCAGTTCCGGATTCCTTCTGCCGTTTCTCTGAGCTATTTCATTTGTCTGACACTCCTGTTGGTGGGATTGCTCGTTTATCAACACACGCCGCAGAGTTTTCCGGCCTTGCCTCTGAGCCGCAAACGCCGTCGGCGCCTGCTGCGCTGGTCGATGCTTGGCTGCCTGATCTTTTTCATTGCCCTTTTCTGCTGGGTGCATCGGGCGCTATTTTTTCTCAAACCACTGGCTGAGATGGGAGTTGCCAGGGCGCAATACCGGCTGGCACTGGCTTTGCATAAAACCCCCGGATCGGAGTTTCGTTCGGATGCATCTTCCCGTTACTGGCTGGAACGCGCAGCAGAACAGGGCCACATCGAGGCAGCCATGGCGCTGGCCCGTTCACCCCGTTCTGCGGAAGATAAACTGCGGTGGTTGACCGTTGCCGCGGAGGGCGGCCTGGCAGAGGCGCAATATCAGCTCTTTCGCTTCATGTTAAAATCGGCCGTGGCGGACGATAAACCTCGAAGCGCGATGGACTGGTTGCAATCAGCCGCTGAGAGCGGGTTTGCTGATGCCCAATATGAGTTGGGCCGAATTCTGATCCATGGCGATCAGCAGCGAGGCATCGAAAAGAATAGTAAAAAAGCACGTCAATGGTGGGAGAAAGCCGCCGACAATGCCCACGGCCGGGCCATGGAGGAGCTGGCCTGGCGTTATATTCAGGCGGCGGACGGCTTTCCGCGGAATGCGGCACGGGCCGTCGCCCTGCTGGAAAAAATCGCGGACGGTTATCGCCAGGGGCGCTATGGCCTGCCGCAAAATCAGCAAATGGCGTCAAGCCGCCAAAAGAGAGCGGAGGAAATCAATGCTTTAGAAGAGCGGGCCGCACAGGGTGACCCGCAGGCACTGGTGACGATTGGTCGGCAATTACTCCAGTCCCAAACCGCGAGTACGCAAGGAGTAACCCTGCTGGAAAAAGCCGCCACCCAGGGTGATGCCCGGATCCAATACGAACTGGGCGCTATTTTTCTGTTCGGCCGACACGGAATCGCGCGGGATTTGGAAAAGGGCCGCAAGTGGTGGGATCTGGCACTGGCGCAAAAGCATGTCAAAACCATGGAAAATGTTGCGCCGGCCTATCAGAACGGACGGTTCGGTTATCCGGTCGACCTGTTGAAATCCAAGGCCCTGGTCAAGCTGCTGGTGGAAGCTTACCGTGACGGCCGTTACGGAGTGGACCCGGACACCGAAAAGGAGCGCTACTGGACTGCGGAATTGAAGTATTTCGACCGGTTGTTTGATCTAGCCGGCGGCAGCTATCTGCCCCTCGATGATCTTCAGCGACAGGCCGCAGCCAACGATTTGCGGGCCCAGTACCAGCTGGGCCGACAGTTGCTGGTCGCCGGTTCGGCTGACGCGCGCCAAAAAGGCATGCAGTGGATAAAACGCGCGGCGGAAGGGGGCCACGCCGAGGCCCAGTACCGGCTGGTAACTTATTATGAAAACAAAATCCACATCATGCGGGATAACCCGTCGCGCGGGATCGCTTTGCTGCAGGCCGCTGCGGAGCAAAATCATTTACCTGCCATGGGTACCCTGGCGCTGGCTTACGAAAAGGGACGTTACGGTCTGACACAGGATTATCAGCAGGCTCAATACTGGTACCGGAAACTGCTTCAGGCGTTCGATTCAGGGCTATACCTGGGAGATGTCGATAAACATTTCATCACTTTTCAGCGCAAGCGTCTTGAATACGTGAGTAAGGCCCGGCAGTTTAGAGAAGACAGAGCACGTCGCTACGAGCAGGCCACTGCCCGGGAACGTCAGATTATGGAAATTGAGGACCATTACCGGCTGGAATATCAGAAGGCAGTCAATGGGTTGAACCGTGGTGATGGAAGCCGGGAAAGCAAAAAGCAGTTTCGGGCCAGGGTGGAACAGCTTCGCCAAAAGTATATCCATCTGCGGGAGCGGGAGATTGAAAACCTATCTGGAATTAAGGTTGGGCCAAGGTAGAGTAGCGGCAGTTAAGGTGTGAGTTCAAAAGCGAGGTCGTTTTTCGGTCTTAAGATGTCCTATATTCTATCAAACCTTTATCTTATTCAAGATTGTCTGCCATATCAACGCTATTTTCGCTTCGCGATCACCCGGATTTCGAGGAGAGTACCTTCCGTTATGAGTTCGGAGACACCAATGGCTGTCCATGCAGGGAAAGGGCACGTAACGAACTCATCCTTTACCTTCACAAATTTGTCCAAATGCTTCCTTAGTCCAACGTGGTAAGTCGTCATTTCTACTATGTCATCGAAATCAAGGCCAGCTTGAGCTAAGTTTTTCTTAAGAAAATAAAATGTATCGCGAAACTGCGTCTCAGGGTCGCTCGAAACAGTAAGATCAGGCCGCGTCCCCGTTACTCCTGAGAAGAACACATAGTCACCATCATCGATGCCTGGAGATAGGTGCCAATCATTGGGAAAGTGCGCGAATTCTGGAGTGACAATAACTTCCTTTGTGCTCATATTGTGGTCCTCCTGTTTCAATCATGACGATATAGCAGCGGCGATGCATCTTCGCCAGCGCTGACAGCCTGTCATAAAACCGCAATAAATTCAGTTCCTCACAGCGGCCTGGTGTTGAACTTCTCAGCGGTTAGCTGAAGTAGCCCGCGCGAACCGCGGCGCCGATGAAATTGAGGATCAACTGCCCCGCCGTTAGAGAAGATATGCCATTGAGGTCCCTCTTTGGTGTGATCTCGACGATGTCCATACCCAACATTCGGCCCCGCTGCACGAGACCATGGATTAGCCTCCGTACTTGGTGAAACAGCAACCCACCCGCAACAGGTGCTGCCACTGCCGGCATTACCGTCGGGTCAAGTCCGTCGGCGTCGATGGTAAGGTAGTAGCGCTCATTGGCCGGAATCCGCTCGAGAACGGAATCCATACCTTTTTGGTGGACCTCATAGGCTGTGATGATTTCTGCGCCATAAGCTAGCGCGTCCTCGACTTCCCTTTCACGAGCACTGCCTTGGCCTCGCATCCCGATTTGAAAGATGCGGTCGATATGAGAGAGTTCGGAAGCACGGCGGATCGGGCTGCTGTATCCTTCGCGAACTCCATTGACCTCATCGCGCCAATCAATGTGCGCGTCTATGTGAACCAGCGTTATGGGTCCGCGACCATCGAATGCACCGAATACTGGTATGGGAACACCATGGTCACCGCCAATGACAACCGGTAGGGCTCTGCGGTCCAAGATTGTCTTCACTGCTGTTTCTGCGAAGCGATAGTGGCCTTTGATATCAGCAGGATCTCCTGGTACGTCGCCACAGTCGACGACTCGAACGTCACATCCGTTGAGCAGTGGTCCTCCCAGATCAAAATCCCAATGGTCCAAAGCAATGCTAAGTCGCGCAGATTCAAGGCGCACAGCCGAAGGTGCGTTCGTCTGATCATTAGTGACTTCGTCCATGTTATAGGGGTCGCCGTAAGGGATACCGAGAATAGCAACGTCGGCCTCCAAAGAATCAAGCTCTGTGCAAAGAGGAAATCCTAAGAATGTGTTAGATGCGAATCGTGGTGGAATTGTCAGTAACATTGGTTTTCCTATCTCTAGTTAAACGTCACATTTCCTATTCGCCGGTATAGCCACAAACACCAGTCCGTGGGGAGTTGACAACTGGCAGGAACATTTCATCATCACATTCATGAGTTTGGGAACACTCTTCACATAACCAACCCTTTTCATCCCACTGGCACTCACAACAAATTTGGGCTGCTGGTTTAATACCGCATTCATCACATGGGATTATAGGCTGGGCATTTCGGGTGATTATTTGAATCTTTTTGCTACCAATTGTGGCCCCATGATAATTATCGACAGCTCTAATAGACAGCTCAGTCGTACTTCCAAAATCATACTGGTAATTTAATTCCACACCCGGCATAAATATATCCTCAACTTTATGATTCATATTGATTTCATCTCCATACGAATTTCCGACGATTAATAGATGCAAGAAATAGTCAGGGTTGAAAGGGTCGTATATATTTAAATAAAGAAGATTGCGGGGTTTAGCTTTAGATGGTTTCTGAAGGTGTTTCGTCAGACATGATTTTATATGCCTAGTTAATCCTTGCCGTTTGAATTCAGAATCGCACAAACTGCATCTCGATTTGGGTGTTTGATATTCCATTTCACTTTCTCTCCTTCATTTACTGGCTAATTGACCAGCAATGTATTTATAAGATCAGAAGGAATGTCGATTTATGAAGTCTTCTTTCTACCTGATAAAAGCAGCCAAAAGCACAACACGCATCACGATTCCCTCAGCCTGCAACCTGCAGCACAACTCGCAATTTGCGACTCGCAACCCAGTTTTCTACCCGCCATGCGCTCTACTCCTTGCCCTTAAATCCCCGCGATTGGCAGCTCTAAACTTGCAACCCCTATTTACAAACCGAGATACGTCTTGCGAATATGGGGATTTTCAAGCAGCTCTTGACCCGCTCCGCTGAGCGTAATCCGGCCGTTTTCCATCACGTAGCCGCGATCTGAGATTAAGATGGTGCTCACCAGAACGGGCGCCAGGCCCAGCGACGGTTCATCCAGCATCATCAGGTTGGGCACAGACATCAGGCCGCGGCCCATGGAGAGCATCTGTTGCTCACCACCGCTCAGGGTGCCGGCTTTCTGGTCGAGACGTTCCTTTAACCGGGGGAAATAGCCGAAGACCTGCTGCATGGTTTCGCGCTGCACTTGTTTGGTTCGGGGGAACTGGGCTCCCATTTCCAGGTTTTCCAATACCGTCATGGTAGGGAAAATCTGTCTGCCCTCCGGTACGTGGCTGATACCCTGCTCGACGATACGGGATGAGGGGGCATGGGAAATATCTTTGCCGTTTAACGAAATCGCGCCTTTGCGAGGTCGCAGCATTCCGGAAATGGTCTTTAACACGGTGGATTTGCCGGCCCCATTGGAACCAATCACCGATACGATTTCACCCTGCCGGACCTCTATAGCGACTTCTCTCAAGGCTTGCAGGTCGCCATAATATACATCAATATCCTTGACCTTGAGCACTCAAAAACTCCTTACCCAGATAGGCTTCGATGACTTCTTTATTTTCGACCACTTCTTCGGGTGTCCCCTCAGCGATCTTAACGCCATAACTGATAACGATCACACGCTGAGACAGGGCCATGACCCCCCGCATCACGTGCTCGATCAATAAAATGCTGACTCCTTGACGGTTGACTTCCTTTAACAGTGCTATCAACTCATCCACTTCGGTGGGATTCAGCCCGGCCATAACCTCGTCCAGCAGCAGCACCTTGGGTTGAGTGGCCAGGGCCCTAGCCAATTCGAGGCGTTTTCTTAATGGAAGCGGCAACCCCTGGGCTTCTTTATTTGCCATGCCGGAAAGGCCGGTAAACTCGACGATTTCAAGGGACCTCTTTTTGGCTTCCGCCGTTGATTTTTCCCCGGAAAGCGCTCCCACCATGACATTGTCCAAAACGGAAATCGTCGGAAATGGTTTGACGATCTGAAACGTCCGGGCCATGCCCAACTGGCAGATCTGGAAGGGCTGCAGGCCGGCAAGCATCTTTTCCTCAAAAATAACGTCGCCTTCATCCGGTTTCAGAAAACCGCTCAAACAATTAAATACGGTCGTCTTTCCCGCACCGTTGGGACCGATCAACGCGAGAATCTCTCCCTTTTCAAGTTCAAAGGAAAGATTACCCACGGCCATCAGTCCGCCGAAGTTCTTGGTCAGGTTATCTGCCGATAATATACTCACAGAATTCCTTCCTTCTACATTCGATATTCGCTTTTTAATACTTATATGAAACGACATTGCCAATGACCTAAATTCCAAACCTGTTTCGGTCATTGAATATTGAAATTTGTTCGGTCATTGAATATTGAAATTTGGTGCTTGTGATTTGGGTTTTTTTTAATACCTGGTTTCTTTTTCAATCATACCGGTCACTTCGGCGCTCAACAGCAGTGCTGACACCTGAAACCCGCAACCCGGAACACGCAACTCGCAATGCGCCGCTCACAATCCAACACTCGAAACCTATTCTCCCTGCGACAGCTTCAAAATGGGACTCAACAATTTCTTTATATAAACAATGATCCCTTTGGGCATGAAAAGAACCACCAGAATGGCCAGAATACCGTAGAGTATCAGGTGCAGCCCCTCAAGGCCGCCTTTGGCAAAATATGCCCGGGATATCTCCGAAAGCGGCGTCAGTATAAATGACCCGATCACCGGCCCAAAAAGTGTTCCAAGCCCCCCGACAATCGGCCGCAGGATAAGATCAATACTGGTGGACATGCCGAATAGGGTGTTGGGATGCAGATAGAAAATATAGTTGGCGTAAAAGGCGCCGGCCAGCGAGGTCATAAACGCACTGATGGCGATTGCAATCATATTGTATTTAAAGGTATTGACGCCCAGGGCCTGGGCGGCTTCTTCATCTTCACGTATGGCAACCATGAAGCGGCCCACCTTGGAGGTCTCAATCAGGCGCACCACGATGAGCGAAGCCACCATAAAGCCAAGGGATATGTAATAGTAGGGTTGATTGCCCCTGAATTGCAAATTCCAGAAAGACGGGTTGAAATCCAGAAATATTCCTGTAAAAGAGCCCAGCGCCTCGATGTGCGATACGACCAAGCGTGCAATTTCAGCGAAGGCGATGGTCATAATGACGAAATATACGCCGCGAAGTCCAAACCGAAATCCGAGAAAACCGAGAAAAAGGGCGATCACAGCGGCGATGAGTCCGCCGATAAACATGCCGATCCAGGGTGTCAGGCCGAAGGTCAGGGCCAGATAGGTGGTGGCGTACGCCCCGATGCCGATATAGAGAGCGTGACCCAGGGATATATGGCCCGTGTAACCGGTCAATACATTCCATGTCTGTCCGACATAGGCCCAATAGAAGATCATTACAAAAATGCCCAGGATATAGTTATCCAAATAAAGGGGAAGTAGCAGCAGTACCGTAAATATTGTTGCGAGAAACAGGTAAAAACGGGTCATTTCTTCCCCCCGAAAAGCCCCTGGGGGCGAAACAACATGATGATGATCAGGATACTGAAGCTGACCACCTGTTTGAGCGTAGCCGGCAGAAATAAAGTGGATGTGGATTCAGCCACGCCCAGAATGAGGCCGCCGACCAGAGCACCCATCAAATTGCCCATGCCGCCCAGGATAACAACAATAAAGGCGGTGAGCGTGAAATCATGACCGATGTGCGGCGAAACCGGCATCAGCGGTAAGAGGAGCACGCCGGC
>CALZJV010000322.1:8696-24119 GCA_945787595.1 uncultured Desulfobacterales bacterium
CCCGTCCGGTTGTCGGCAGCCGCCCGGATACATTTTCCGATATTGGATTTTTTCAGAAATACAAATATGAGAATCGTGATGACAATTGCCAGGGCAAATGCAATCAGACGGGAGACATCTATCATCACGGAACCGATCCAGAAGGTTTTAAGGCTCAGGGCAGTCTGCGGGCTGCGGTGATCCGGTCCCCAAAACAATAGGGCGCAATTTTCCAGGACCAGCCCCAGGGAAACCAGCGGAAGCACCTGTATCGCCTCGGGATAATCGAGAATGCGATTAACGAGCGAAGATTGAATCACGTATCCTAATACAAAAATAATTGCTGCGACAATAATCAGGGATAGGTAAGGGTCAATTCCGAGCAACACGAAAATCCAGTAGGACACGTACATGGCCATGACCATCATCTGGCCGTGGGCAAAATTAATGACGCCCATAACACCAAAAATCAGGGAGAGACCCAGGGCGATTAAGCCATAGATCCCTCCCAATAAAATCCCCTGGACCGTTAACTGTACCGCAAGGTTTGAATCCATTGCGTTTACCGCTCCCAAAGTTGAGGCGCGGGAAAGACAATCTTGTCGGATTGGGCAAACTCTTTGGGCGCCACGATGAGCCGTTAAAGCGCCCGTGTTGTCGCCTTTTTCGTCAAACTGGATGGGACCGCCGACCACCGGGTGATCTTTGAAATTGGTCTGGCGCGTTGCCGCCAGAATCTTTTCGGGATCGGTCGAGCCGGCTCGCTCGATGACATCAGCGATGACCTGCACGCCGGCATAGGCGTAGGCGCTGTTGGTATCCAGATATCTGTTATGGGCTTTTTGGAAGGCCGCATTCGCCTGCTGGTAAACCGAGCTGTTGGGGTTAATCCAGGGTACGTTGACCATAACGTAATAAATAAGCTTGTCCAGATCTTTGATAACATCCGGTTCATACCAACCGGGGGAGCCGGGGCCGTAAATACCCATCAATTCTACCCGCTGTTTATAGAGCTCTCTGGCCAGAATAATACCGTCACCGGGCCGGGAGACCGGGAAAAGAATGTCGGGTTTGGCGGCTTTAATTCGGGCCACTTCAGCAGATAGATCATGTATCCCCAATGGATATTGAACACGATCGACAATCTCGATGGGTAGTCCGGATTTTTCCATAAATTTGACAAAACCGCCGGACATGCCCTTGCCGAAGGCGTCAGCCGTGTTGGTCACTACCGCCCGTTTGGGCATGACCCCCTTCATTTTGGTGACCATTTTAAGGTATTTGATGCCACCGTTGAGCAGTCCTGTGACGGTAATAAAAACCCGGAAGGTATATTTTTTGCCTTTGCCGGTAATTTTATCCAGGGCGGCGACATCCATAATAAACGGTACCTGCCGCTGTTCACAAAGGGTCGAGATGGCCAGGGCAACGCCACTTTGAAAGGGGCCGGTCATCACCGCAGCACCGCCTTTAATCAGCCGGTCGGCTTCCGAGCGACCAATTTCGGGTTTAAGCTGATTACCCCGGCGTTGACCCACGCCGATAACCGCTAGTGGTCCGGTTGCCGGTTGTACCGATCCGATTTTAATCGTTGGAGGGGCTGCACGCAACAGTTTGGGGACGCCAAAAGTTGAAGCCGCCACACCCAGGCCGGCGACTCCCGAAACTTTCAAAAAGGTTCTCCGATCCATGCTATTTATTGATAATCGTTTCTCGCTCATGGTAATTTCCTCCCTTCGTGGATTAAGGGTTCACTCAAAAATAACTTCAAATTTAGGACGTCGATCCATCCCGGCCGCCTCAACTCCCAAAATTGTGAATTTATTCCTTCGTGAACCCTGTAAAAATGATTGAATCCCCATGCATACTGGTGAAACCGCTAATTTTTGGGACATGCTATGCTTCGGATGGGATATTGAATGTCGACTGAAGACGATTCATTTTGTATCATAAGGTTATTTTCTATATTATGCTGTCTTCTGAAGTCAAGAACTAATCCGGTTTAAAAAGTTTAATCCCGGCTTGTCGCTTTTCTGGCCTTAACCTGATAATCCTTTTCCAACGGGGCATAATGGTGTAAAGAGGATGATCTATTTTTAGTAAATAAGGATTTCGTTGAATAGTTGATTGGCTGATTAGGAGAATTATGGTAATTAATTCATAATTTTAAGACCTATAAAGCATTGTATGCCCAATTATTTTGAAAACATGGAGCAAATCCTTATTTAATCCTAATTAACCAATCAACGAATCAACTTCTCAGCTATACATGTAATATGGAGGTTAAATTGAAATTCAATCCGCTTACGCCAACCCATTTAAAAAACCTGAAAGCCATGGTGGCATCGGATCGGTTTTCCACCGGAGAGTCGGTGCTTGATCTGCATGCCAAGGATGAATCCCGGCATCTGCCCTGCCGGCCGGAGGCAGTTGTCTGGCCGCAGAGCGCGTCCGAAGTATCGGCAATATTACAATATGCCAACGGCAACGGTATTCCGGTGACCGGCTGGGGCTCCGGTTCGAGCCTGGAAGGCAACCCCATTCCGATAAAAAAAGGCATTGTGCTGGATTTTTCCCGAATGAACCGGATTTTGGAGATTCGAGAAGAGGATTTCCAGGCCGATGTGGAACCGGGGGTGGTTTACCAGGATTTAAATGAAAAACTGAGGCATACCGGTTTGTTTTTCCCACCGGATCCCGGAGCCCGAGCTACCTTGGGCGGGATGATTGCCAACAACGCCAGCGGGACCCGCACTATTTATTATGGTTCCACCAAGGACTACGTATTGAAATTGTCGGTTGCGCTGGCTAACGGAGAGATTATTGAGATGGGCACCCGGGCCAGCAAAACGTCTTCGGGGTATGATTTGATTCGGCTGTTCGTCGGCTCCGAGGGCACCTTGGGGATCGTTGTGGGCGCCACGGTGCGCCTGGCGGGACTGCCGGCGGAGTTTTCGGCGGCCATTGCAACCTTTCCGTCGATGGAAACCGCCGGCAAGGCGGTATTTGAAATTATGCGTGGGGGGCTCAACCCGGCCGCATTAGAGCTGCTGGGTCCGGAATGCATTGAACTGATGAATAAAGAAGAAAGTCTGGGATTAAATGTTTCACCGACGCTTTTTATAGAATTTCATGGCGCCAGCACCAGTCAATTGGCGGAGGTTTTGGAAATATCAGAGGATATCTGCAGAGCCGAGGGATGCAGTCAATTTCAGCCGGGATTAGGCCGGGCGGAAAGGGATCGGATTTTCAAGGCACGCCATGCACTGGGTGAGATGATTCCCCGCAATCATCCGGATTGCGGTATCATGGTTATGGACGTGGCCGTACCCATAACCGCCTATTCGGCATTGATCACGGACATCCGCAGTGAACTGGCCGGAACCAATCTGGTCAGTTATTACATCAGCCATGCCGGAAACGGCAATGTGCATTTGAACATTGTCGGTGAAAAAGGTGATCAGAAAAAATGGGATCTTATCAAAGCAATCTCCCACCGTCTGGTTTCCAAATGTATTGAGCTGGGCGGTACCGCCACCGGAGAGCATGGGATCGGGCTGGGAAAAAGAAAATACATGGCTGCCGAACATGGAACCAGTCTGCAATGGATGAAACACGTTAAATCGTTGTTTGATCCCAATGGTATCCTGAATCCAGGCAAAGTATTTCCATGAAATAAAAGGTCGTTAAAGCATAACTGACTTTAACGACCTTTTATGGTGTTAATTGCTCCGTGCGTGAGGTCGGATCCCAGGTGGTGAGAAGCTTGAGTCAAATACGCACGCAGCAGCAGCATTATGGATATTATAGCCTTATCAGGGTTTACTCTATGCTGTCTACCAACCCCCAGTTCAACGCCTTGTCGGCACTAAACCAGGTGGTCTTTTTTTCCAGCTCTTCCCACTTTGATTTGTTTAATTTGGAATTGTCGACGAGTTTACCGATATAGCGATCACGCAGCAGATGCATCAAATCGTTTTGCGATTGAATATCGGAAGCGGTTTCGCGTCCCGGCCATTTCCAAAGGGCGGCTTCATGCACCATGAAAATGGTTCCCGGTGCAGCCAAACGAACATCGCAAACCGCGAAGACCGGCACAGCTGCGCTGGCAATGATGCCGGAGGCGTGGGCTGTGATTTTAAAGCCTTTTCTTCTGGCCCGTTCGATCTGATCCGCCAGAGCCAATCCTGAAAACGCATCGCCGCCGGGAGAATTGATGAACAAATTGACGTCGCGGATCTCCGTGTTATTTTCCAGGACGACAAGATCGTTCCACAAGCGGGTTACATCCGCTACCGACAGGCCCGAGAAGATTTTGACAAAGGCCTTGTTGCTTGAAATGAACGAGAGCTGGGATAAACGGCCTTCCGGGTTGGCCACTTCCATGGATCTGTTGACCCGATCTTTTTGTCCATCTTCAACTGTAAGTTTGGTCGGTTCCGCAGCCTGGACTTTTACAACGATTTCCTGTGGTGCCTTCGCCGGTGACGGTGTGGTTGGTACGGTTGCACAACTGATGAAAAAAATACCCAATGCCAAGAAAAGAAAAACTTTTTTAACCATGACTCAATCTCCTTACTGTTTTTTTTGATTTAAGTTCATATGTGTGCTTTGAGTTTTAGCAAGAAGCATACCAATCGCTTTGGTATGCAACAAAAAAATATTCAACTTAAAAACATATAGTAGAATATCATATGGATACAGGATTACGGCCTAAAAGCTAGATCGTCCTTCAGCAGTCACGGATTTGACATTGAGAGTCAAGAATGCCATTAGTTTTAGTTAAATGGTTGATCAGATGGCAGCCAATAGCGAATGGTGAATGACGAATGTCGAAAGAATGTATTCTATCTATTTGACAGTAACTATCACTACCCCAAGAGAGAACTATTTAACCAAATCCAAGGAGGTGATACCGTGGATCATGATTTTTCCATGTCAGCGCGATACCAGGAAGCTTATCCCGATGTGGGCTTCGGTCTCACCCTTATCAGCGGTTGCCGTCACGTTTTAAACCCGGCGGGGTTTGATGCGTATAAAAGAAAGCTGCTGCGGAAGATGAGACGACGGGATACGCTGGCCCAGATTTCAAATCGGATAGAGATTTATGCTGACTTTTTCAAGCAGTTCGGATTCAACTGTCCGCTGACCAAACATCTCAAACGAACCGTCAACAGCGGTTTTCCCCGCTATTCCCTTTTCGTCGATGCCCATTTTATGGCAGAAATGTGTGCCGGTATCCTTGTGGCGGTAACTGATTATGAGCAGTTTGACGGGAATCTGCAATTGGATGTCTGCGACGAGGAAGAAATCTGTAAAGGCATGGGCGGGCGCCATTTTATCACGAAAAAAAGTGAAATAGTGCTGCGGGATGACAAAGATATCGTTTGCGTGCTTTGTCAGGGGGCGGATGAAAAGACCCGGGTGAGAGAAGATACCGAAAATGTGCTGTTTTATGCATATGCTGTTCCCGGGATTGAGAGAGCGCATCTGCAAGAAGGGTTAGCCATCGCAGCCGACACGCTGGTAGAGTTCGGCGCCGGAAAAACTGAATTTATTGATGTTTATTGATAAGTATTAATAGGTTTGGTGTCTTGTGGCTGAACTTTTACAGCTATACGAATTAACGGCTCAGTGCCATAATTAAAGCAGCTTTATCTACAACCTAAATTGAGCGATTTTTTACTCGATCTGCACCGATCTCTTGCGCATCAAGGCTTGCAAAAATCCTTGACATATCCATGGGTATGCCTGTGGTTTTTGCAAACCCTGCTGCATCAAGATCTCGTCACATCTCTTCGCAAAAAATTGCTCAACTCAGGTTTAACCACCTTGAAGCTGCTGAGGATTTGCTCAAAGGCTGCAATATCCTTTTCAAAATAATATCGCATTGCAGCGTTATAACGCAGATTATAAAACGATTCTTTCCTAATAAACCCATAGTAAAGTGTTTTGAAGGTCGAACCCTTTTTATCCTTGTAGGTAAACAAAATTTTAAAACCTTCCCGTCCGTCTATGATCGCAGGCACGTTTTCGATGACATTAAAATTATAAATACGGCGGTCTGAGGCAATTTCGTCAATAATAACGCCGGCTGCCTCCTGGGGCAGCATCCCTTTATTTAATTTCTTTTTCGTATTCCTGTATGGTCGATCGATCGGGCGCTGCTGAATAAGCACGTATTGGAGGAAAACGCCGTCTTTTGTAAAAAGATATTTATCAATGTGTTTGGGTTTCCACCATCCTTTTGGTATTTCGACTAAAAAATCGTTAACGGGTAAATTCTTCAAGCTGCGCTCCTGGGCCACAGATGCACAGCCGGTAATTAAAAATAGAGAAACTAGTATGGCTAGTATTGTTTTCATTATCCTTCTCCGTTGGTTACACACAATTTTAAATATCCCTGAATGTAAGCCTTGTCGGCAGTATCCGGTGCAAGCAACAGGCATGATTCGAAATATTTTTTTGCCAGAAGCTTTTCTCCGTCTTTAAAATGTATCAATCCCATGGCCTTGTGCGGTTCCGCCAAGGACGGATTCAGTGAAATCGACTTTTCATAATTTTTTATGGCTGTAGCTGCATCATCTTGCCGACCTCGCTGCCTGAATATCTCGCCCAACAGAAAATAGGCGCGGGCATCGTTCGGTTTTACAGCCAGGAATTTTTCCACTGTTCTTTGGGCAACGAAAAATCTTCCCTGCCGAAGATCCAGGCGAGCATTGTCAAGAACTAAGCGGGATATCCTGGATTGAAATACATCCTTGTTTTTAACGCCTGTGATTTTCCCCCGATATTTCTCAGCCAGCCAATTGTTTATATTTTTAATGCGTTGCTGGACGTTGGGATGGGAACCGAAAAAATAAGGCTCCTCGATTCCCTCGATTTCAATCTCCTGTTTCAGGAGTTCAAAAAGCTTTAAGACTTCCCTGGGATCATAGTTGGCTTTGACCGCCAGGTCAAGCCCGACTCGATCAGCTTCGATTTCAAGTTCACGTGTCAAACCGCTAATGGAAGCTATCGAGCCGGTTTTATGAAGAAGCTGAGATATTTCCCGGTCCGTTGGGATGATTGCCTGATTCCGGTCTTTAATGCTGCGCAAGGCTCTAAGAGAATGGCGATGGGTACAGTGAACCATTTCATGGGCCAGAAGGGCGGCCAACTGGGCCTCGTTATCCATGCGGGCAAGAATTCCAATATTAATATAGATGACTCCGTTGGGATAAGCAAATGCATTTAAATTGGTATCTTTGATCACTCTAACTTGAAAGGAGAGTTCCGGCGAGATGGAATTTGTCTGAAGCTTTTCGGCGATCTGATGGAGATAATATTCGATTTCGGCATCCTGATACACTACCCCGCTGTTATTTATGGTGTCCTGTT
Source organism: uncultured Desulfobacterales bacterium (assembly GCA_945787595.1). The sequence goes on from CALZJV010000322.1 coordinate 16,056, forward strand.
CTTCCTGCGCCCGGCGCCAAAGCATCTGCTCTTCTTCACTTGGCGAAAGCGTCTGGATACCAGGAAGGGCTCGAGGTGTTGCACAACCGGCTACCAGACAACAAACGGCGATGATCAGAGCTAAATATTTCATCCTTCCATCCTTGAAAAACTGGATAACAGATCCCGGATCAGAGCCGTCGTGCCGGCAGGATCTCTTAGGTCCTTACCTTTGGTGGTGCCTTTTACCGCATAATAGAGAATGGTTCCGGATGAATCCGCAATGGCAAGGTCTATCATTGCTTTACGTCCGCCATTAAAAACCTGATCATAGCCGTGTAAAATCGATTCAAGGGATCCCAGAGAAAAATTAAATCCATCGCCCTCAGCCATATTTTGATGGGGGCCAAAAGTGTTCTGATCCATGGTTTTATGAACCAGTTTGTAGAGGGCTTGTACCTCTGCCATTTCCTTTGCAATTTGCGTATCCATCTTTGCGAGTTTTACGTCGCACTGTTTATCCTTAAAGTCCCGTATAATGGCATTTTGCAGATTTTTGCGACCGACCTTACTCCAGTCCTCCCGCAACATGACCACCCCGCCCGATGATAACTCATACATGCTGACATCGGGGGTAATAAGAACTGATACTTGAATGGAACTTGCCCGGGCGTCAAATTCCGGATGCATTCTGTAAGCATCCAGCGTGCAGCCCGCCTCCAGCAAAAGAAGGCATATAATTGGCAGCGCATAGCGCCACTTGTTTTTAGTTCTATCCATATTATTATCTCAATTGATTCCAGGGAATACACCCATGGTAGACCAACAGTTTTGATATCGGCAATTTGCTGTCCGGACTTAAACTTTTTGATGGAGTGAGGCTAAATATATGTTTTTTCAGTCGCTTAATGTGGAAGGCGGTCGTTTGGCAGACGGTGAAAGGGATTCATATTCAAAATTTGTTTCATTAATTAATTTTTTCTGTGGACTTTTTTTTGAAGGTGTTTATAATATGCTTCAGATTAAAACAGTCGAGGTATCAGATCCAATTCTGTTATATTTTTAAAAGGAGGTTCGTTCATGAAAAAAGTATTGTTTATATTGATTATTGCGTTTTTTCTAGCGGGCTGCACGGCTGAATGGTATAAACACGACACCATTTACAAGACCCAAGATCACATGTTTTTTAGTTGGGGGGGATATAATAACCCTACGCCTGAAAAACTCCAAAAAGTTATTGTTGATTAGATGACATCTTGTCGACGTTGTCTGTAATTTTCAGATGCGAACGTTCCCAAAGAGGCGGGTTGCTCTCCTTGATGAATCCGACGGGCAACCTGAACAATGAGTCCTTCCATTACCCAAATGGAGAGATGTGGATTTAGAGACTAGGCCCTGAGGAGCTAGATCTCAAAACGGATGGCAACCGCCGCAGCGGGGATAGAGCGAATCGCTGTGATACCTGACTCGCTCGCAGCGAAGAAGGTATGGACAACAGGCTTTGAGTGTCACTTACCTCACAACCTGTTTTCTAATAGCGTATAAAACTGACCAAAACATCAAGAAAAGACATTATTTTTAGAGCCTTTCCTTAAAGGACTCAAGAGCTTCTTGCAGCATCCGGCGGATAAAAACCTCTTTGTCACCGACGGTAAGTTGCGTGTATGTTGCATAGTCGGGATTCGATTCGGCCAGATCCGGCGGGTATTCCCGGCATTTTATTTTTACTTTCTCAAACTTTAGAATCATGTTCACCAGGCTGTATTCGCCACCTGCATAGGTCCTGATCCACTCCAACCGGCGCATCATTTCGAAGCGCATCTGGTCTGCCAAAAAAAGATGAATGTCCACGATCAGCATTTGGTCTCTGTTTCCGAGGTAGTGGAACTTTGGTGCGGCCCCCAGGTCCAGGACACCCATGATTAATTCGTAATACGCGATAGAGCTGGATTCGCCGGGTTGCGCCAGATAATAGAGCGTGTCGTCTGAAAGATCGACAATTCGTGTTTTCGAATCAAAGGCTTCCCCAAAGCGTTTCCGCCAGGGACCAAATCCTCTTTGTTCCAAAGCCCTGATCCGATATGTTTGAAGATCCACAACTTTTGTCATGGCAGACAGTTTCGTGCAGGGGTGGTGAAAAGTTACTCTCCAATAGACTCATATTTATCAGGCTAATCCCGCATTCTCGAACAGTATTTTCATCCCCGGTTTATTGGCGAATATCTCCTCGCGGGTGAGGCCGTCGAGTTCGTGTGGGAAAACCAGCCACTGATCGGTTTCATGGATAAAATAGTCCGGAATAATGCCGGTTACATTTTTTTTCGGCTTAAACCACGACGTGGCGACCCGGATGTCGTCCGGAAGGTTACGGCGCATCTTTTTTTGTAGGGTCTCGATGACCGCCTTAATGCTGCTGCCGCTGTCGAATACGTCGTCGACGATGAGAAGCCCGTCTTCCCAGTTGGCATGCTGGACAACATACTCCAATCCATGGACACGGACCTCTTTATCTCTTTTGTTGATACCGTAGTATGAAGAGGTCCGGATCGCGATATGATCGGTTTTTACACCTAAATGGTCCAGTATTTCCTGAACCGCAATGCCCACCGGCGTTCCCCCCCGCCAAATGGCGATGATAAAACTGGGGCTGAATCCACTTTTGTAAATGCGCAGACCGAGTTCATAAGAATCGTTCAACAATTCCTGGGCGGTTAGATATCGTTTTTTGTCCATATTTGGATAAAATTCTCCTTTTTTTTATGCCTTCGTGTCTGGTGGCTGAAATTTATGTAAAATTGAATATTCATTCGAAAATATTCAATATTTTTGGGCAGTTAATGCCCAAATTGAGACACAAACTCATCCAGTTCGTCCAGATATTTTTTTTTGGGTGCCGGATCGAGAAATGAAGCCCGGAAGGCGTTGCGGGCCAATTTATAAATATCTTGAGAATCTATACCAAGCGCCTTGTGCAGCGCACGCAAGTTCTCTTCGAGATATCCACCAAAATATGCAGGGTCATCAGAGTTGACCGTTATGCACAAACCTAATTTTAGCATTTGCATGAGGTTATGCTGACTGAGGTGGTCAAAAACACCGAGCTTAATATTGGACAACGGGCAAACGGTTAAAGGAACTTGTTTCTTCACCAGATATTCCACCAGGGCGGCATCCTCAACACATCGAACCCCGTGGTCGATCCGGTCAACTTTCAGCAACGTTAAGGCTTGCCAGATATACTCTGCCGGACCTTCCTCGCCGGCATGGGCCACAGTCTTAAATCCTTCTTGGCGAGCCCGATCGAAAACCGATTTAAAGTTCTCAGGCGGAAACCCCAATTCAGAAGAATCCAACCCCACCCCGGTAATCCTATCTTTAAACGCCAGCGCCTCTTCTAAGGTTTTCATGGCATCTGCCGCACTCAGATGCCGCAAGAAACACATAATCAATTTCGATGACAGGTCCAGTTGCCTCCCGGCATCCGTCAAGGCCCGGTGAATGCCCTGCACAACCGTTTCAAATTTGATCCCCCGTGCCGTGTGGGTCTGGGGATCAAAAAATATTTCCGTATGGCGGACATTCTGTTCAGCAGCCTTTTGAAGGTAGGACCAGGTTAGCCGGTAAAAATCATCCTCATCGCGCAGTACTTGCGCCCCCTGGTAATATATATCCAGAAAGGACTGCAGATCCTCAAATTTATAGGCCCGACGGATATCGGCAACCGATTTAAATGGAAGGCTGCTGCCGTTTTTCGCTGCAATTTCAAACATCAGCTCCGGCTCGAGGGCACCCTCGATGTGGATATGTAACTCCGCCTTGGGAATGCCGTGAATAAATGCGTCCATTGTTCGGGTAATATGGTGCTGATTGGATACGGCCATATTCCTAATCTTTTTCCACCGGAAATGTCATCGATGCCCCAAACCAGCCGATAATGCTCACCATGAGCGTTAGGGACAAGACCAGCAACAGATAAATGCTGCTCAACCCGGTGAAGTTTTCCAGAATATCCGGCATCGCAATGCGCCAGATGAAAATGATCACGGCCGTTGCCAGCATGATGATTGATAGCGGCATTTTTAACTTAACCGGTCTGAGCATTGTAGCCAGGTAATTCAGCCACCAGGTGTATATTCCGGTGGTGATGGCCACAAAAATAAAAATTATGCCGGCTCCCAGGCAGTGAAGCGCAGTTATCTCAAATGACTTCTCGCCGGTAATCAGGTAAAGCAAATTAAATACTGTGGTGGAAATCATAAATACAATTGGAAAGTGAACCGTCATAGGATGCGGATGACGTCTGAGAAAGGGAAAGCGGGCAATGAGCCAGGCAATCGGTTGGGGGATTTGCCGCTCATCGACAACCTTTTTTAACACGCCCACCTGGGGGTAGCGCTGCAGGACATTTTTATCATGGGGGGCGGCCTGCAAATCGTTGGTCAGGTCATGTCCGGCTTGATGGCGCTTCATGTGAAGGCCCTTTCGCCAGAGCTTGCTTGCGGTGACATCGTAGACCTTACCGTCGTGAGCAACGTAAATCGGATTTCCGTTTTCACCGTTGTACTCGGCAAGTTTATCCACATCGAATTCTTTCATGCGCAACTCCCCGTCGCCCTCAACAACTAAACCATCATTTTTATCAACACGATTACAAGCAACACCGCCGGATAATAGCTGGCCCTGTTAAACAACACCATGGCATGGGATCCTACGCCGGATTGATAAAGCTTTAAAGCCGGCAGCAAAAGCAGGTAAACCCCCACAGCCACGGACATGAAGATAAAACTAAAGTTATCAATTGTCCATGATAAATAAAATATAACGGTGCACATGATCAGGGTCAGAGTAACAGCTGCGACAATGATCATATTCGCCGTTGGAATTCCATATACGACCGGTATGGTCCGGGCGTTAAAACGTCGATCTTCCTCAACGTCAAATCCATCGTTAGGAATATTCTGGCCGCCTATTTCCCAGAAAAACAGCAGCAAAAATAGACAAATTAGGTACAACCCGGAGGGATGGGGGTCGACGGCGAAGACAGCTGCAAGGGCACCGGAGGTCTTTACGGCTCCGCTGACGATGGTGCGAAACGGGCTGATGCGCCACAATATACAATACAGCGTTTCCAATGCGCAGCCGCACAGGAAAATAAGAACACAGACCGGATTTAGTATATATGCGCCGATCAGAGCCAGCAAAGTCCAACTCAGTGCCCAGAGGAGTCCTTCTTTAAAACTCAACAGGCCCTGGGCCATGGGGTGCCTGACGATAATGCTGTCCAGATCGTTGCCCGTATTCGAAAATCCAGCCCTAGCCGCCTTTTCTCTATCCGCCTTGTAGTCGATCACATCATTTAGCGCATATACGGCGGAATAGCCGGCAAACGTCGTGATGATTCCGATAACGATGGTTTGAAGCGGCGGAAAGTATCCGAGCCACAGCAGGGCGCCAAAAGCAGGTGTACACATGTCCAGTAGACCGTGAGGGGTCCTAGAAAGTGCAAAGAAAAGTTTTAAGCGCGCCAGCCCGGTGAAATGGCTGGGCAACAATGTTTCCGACACCTGACGCATCCTATAGTAATCGGTTCCAAATTCAGGGTTCAGGGTTCAAAGGTTTTAAAATGCTGATTTCCGTAACTTTATATTCCATGGTTTACAAGGGCACATCAGCCGCAAGCGCTTCTGGATTTTAATGGGCAATTTTTATCATGTAACCTTTAATTTCGTCAAGGTGTTATCCGATTACCTAAGCCAAACGCCGTATTGCAGCCTCCAGTAAATGGCAGGCAAGGCGACCATACCAATATAGAAAACTGCCGCCAAAAGGAGTCTTAAACCGGCAAGTCTGGATCGACGGATCGCTGCGGGAAGCAGGTTCGGAAAATTGACGGCTGTTTTGGCAGCCAGGTAAGATATCGGTCCTTCCAGAGTGATAATGATCAGTGCGCCAAATAATACTACCCCGACGAATTTGTGTTCAGGAAGAAAAAGACACCAGGGACAATGGTGATGCAGAACTTGATAGAAATAGGCGGCATATACCCTCACCAGGGTTATGGCGGCGATCGGCACCCAAATAATTGTGATGACGGCAAGAGATCCGGTGGATCTCTCCCCATTGGTTCGTTTTGTAGTTAGAGACCAGACGGCACACGATAGCATCAAGGCAGTCAGCATCCAGAAGGTCCAGACCCAAAACGTGTCGGGTATCCCGGCAGTTTGTCGGGCTGCTGCAAGATTGCCGAACTGATCATAAACCATTGCGCAGCAATCAACCGGCTGGTGAGAATCGATACGAAGGATGCCCCTGAACGTCTGGATGACGGCTGCCGCAAAAAAGGGCAGCGCCAGAAGCAATATACGGGAATTATATCTTGTCAGGGGAGCATCCTGTCGGCTGAGGTTGAGTTTTTCATAGGTCAACCAGAGCGTCATGATAAAAAAAACAATAAAACGATACATGAGCGCGCGGCCTCCCAGGCCATCGGTGGCTTGCAAAACGCCGGTTCCGCACATCGCACCGGGAACGATTTCGGGTAACACATTGGTGATTCCAATGATCAGCAACGCCGTTGAGAGAAAAAATACGGCGAGACTGAATTTGGCTGACAGCCTTGCTGTTTCCGCCCTTCGTTCAAGTTGGATTTGCTCTCGTTCAGCTGATTGCGGAACCCATTTAATGACGATTTGAAATGCGGTTCCCGCCGCGCCAAGCCATAGCAAAAGACTCAGCAAATCCCCGACGATCACCGCAATAAGAAGTGGATGCCGGATCATTGCAGTTCCTTCAGCCGGCCGTCTTTTAAAAGGAAATGCTTGTCGGCAAATTGTCCATGCTGTGCCCAGCGCGGGTCGTGGGCAGCTACAATCACGATGGTATGCGGCCGCTTCCACCCGGCTAATTTTTCGATGATCAGGGCCGCCCCTTCATCATCCTGATGAGCGGTCGGTTCGTCGGCGATCAGAATGGCCGGCCTGGAAACAATGGCGCGGGCAATTGAAACCCGTTGTTGCTCACCGCCTGAAAGGGACAGTACCTTTTGTTTGGCCAAATGAGAGATCCCAAAGGTATCGAGCGCTTCGCGGGCCAAATTTCGCAGCTGCGCGATTGAAGCCCCCCGCGGTATCATCGGAAGGATTACATTCTCAAGCACGGTGAACTCGTTCATAAGGTGGGGATGTTGAAAGACAATGCCTACCTGTCGTCGCCAAAGATCCCGGTGAACCGTATTCCAGCGCGAAACGGGTTGGCCGTTTACTTTAATTTGACCTTGCGAGGGGCGTCTAAGACCTGCCAAAAGGTGCAGCAACGTGCTTTTGCCGGCACCGGTTTTGCCTGTAATCATGGCTCCTTCACCGGCATTCAGAGTCGCGTCGACATGCTTAAGGATTGCTCGCTCGGATCCATCTGTTCGTCGACGGAAAAGACTGACATTTTGACAAACAAGGCTCAAACACATGTCAACCCTAATGTTGTATAAACAACATGGCAAAGTATAGCTAATGGTCCGTGATTATAACCAATATCGTAGTGAAAGCAACATTTTCTGGATATCCCCCTGGGTGAATTCATCCGACTTCGCTCTTCGAGCTACAACGGGACAAAAAGGATTGGGTCGATTTTGCCATGTTGTTTACCCTTCGGGAAAGCCGGAGGACTTCAGATCCTGTGTTGTCAAGAATTCGAGGTAAACGACTACAACTTCACCCTTGACGCCTTGGCTCTGAAGCCCTCCGGCTTTTGCAACGTTAGGGTGAGCCTTCAAGAAAATCCTGCGGGTCGGAAACTGCTGCTCGTAATACCGGCCAGAGGGTTGCTGCCAGATAGGGCAGAAAAATGAGAACGGCCATTTCCAATAATGTCAAAAAAGCACCGGAAGCGTTCAGAAAAAGCAGTGGTGGATTATCATTCCACCCGAAAAACAGATAGCCCGGCCAGGAAGTTCCGGGCCGGAAAACCAGGCCATATGAAACAACCATACCGGCTGTTACGGCAGGTATTCCGATGACCACTGCCTTTAAAAGCTGCATTTGGAATATATTCGTGGTGGTCCAGCCGAGTGCTTTGAACAAACCGACATTG
>CALZJV010000322.1:24197-26351 GCA_945787595.1 uncultured Desulfobacterales bacterium
CGTTTCATGAAATACGTCTACTGTCAGATCACTGGCATATCCCTCGGCAATGCCAAGGAGCTGTCTGGCATCATCCGGATGTACCAGGACCATGTCATGAGCCACCATGCTCGTTTGGGCTTTCAACCTGTCGATAATTTTGAAAATCGAGACATTGTTGCCTCTCAATTTTATAAAATCAGGGTTTTCACCCGTTGTAATTCCAGCCCCGAGAACGGCTTCACCGCGCTTCGGCAGCGGCACGGTTTTAGTCAGGCCACCGAACCTGCGTGACTCATCAAATCCGAAAACAGTCACCGGTCCTCCGGGACTGTTAGCTGTGCCCCAAATTCGAATTGCGGCGTGAAGCACCCCGGGAACGGATCGCGCCAAACGGATAGATTCCTCGGCAGGCAATGCGGACCACCCAATTGGACTTACCCGCCTTACAACGACGGACGGCGAATCCTTTAGTAACATGCCGGCAGTAGTGGATAGAGCCTGAGTGATCAGCAAGGCTGTGCCGAGGATTGTAACCAATGCGACGATCGACAAAAAAAGAAGAATGGTTTCAAGAGGATATCGGAAAAGATCCCTGACCGACCAGGCAAACAGGGGAATAGATAAACGGGATTTCATTTATGGCTTAATCCGAGGCTTTCAAAATTAAATCATTTCCATCAAGATGGTTTCGCCCTAGTTTAGGATCAAAACGCAAATCGATAGACGGGTCAATTGAATTGGGGTTGCGCAGTGGTCGACCGGATGGTGCCAATGACAAACTGTTTAAACCCAGGGCGCGAACAAGTTGAAGGCATTCTTCCTGATCTGCCGCCGACCTCAAACTGGAATCCAGGAAAAGGAGCATAAGGCCTGTTATTGCGATAACCAGCACCAGTATGCCGACCGTATTTGAAATACCCAATCGATCCGCCGGCAGGCTAAATGTATCGGAATTTCTACAATTCATTTTTTCGAAGCTGCTTTTTTACCGGATAATTGCTGCCATTTTTCATCCGTCATTTCAGATAGACGGAAGACTGATTTTGCACCGTGTCGTCTTTTAAATACATCCAGATGCTGCTCATTTATAAGAGGAACCAGCGCTGGGCCCATTGGGCCGATGACATCCGAGCCCGCAACCCAGTATACCGATCCACCGGGCACCTGTTCGCCGGTGAAATAATCCTGAACCACGGACCGTTTGAGTTCCTCTTTAGCTGCGCCAAGGAAAATTTCAGGATGCATCCAGGAACGGATCATGCACCCGGTGCCGCAGAAATAAAACGTGCGGCCATTCATTAATTGAATGGCACTGGTAAATTTTTTGTGCTTGCTGACCTTCATGGCACACACCGGGCAGCGGTCCTGGCTGCTTATTTGCATGGCACCACTTTCACCCAAAGGCTTCAATCCGGGTCGCGGCCCGGCATTCGAGTCATCGGCAAACACAGATGAATGAAGAATTGAAAATCCGAATATGCCGATAAGCAGAACCACGCCTCTAATAAAATACCTTTTGAAGATTTTCTGCATAGATCCGTTCTCCAGCCTGACAAATCCTGTAAGAAATCTCACGAAGCAGATGGTTTTACGCCAATGTCGCAACGCTAGGGTTTACTCAAGGCTAAATTTGTAGATGAATCAAACGGTCTTGTCAAATCTTAATCCGGTGAGGCCGAAATTGAATAATGAAGATTGACGATTGAATATTTGTGGAAGTCGCTCGCGCAGCGCAGGCGCGTGCGCCGCGTGTCGCTCGGTCCTTTTTAAGACTCAAAAAATCCTTCCTAAAAAAATTAGATGACGATTTTCCTTTTATAAGTAATTTTGATTTATCTAAGCATCTTAGTGTCGTTGTGCCTTGGTGGCTGGATTATTACATTCTTTCCAAATTAAATGGAAAGTGGTATTCAGATTTTTAGCTTATTAACCAATCAACTAATCAACCACTCAACGGTATCTGTAAATACTGATCCCATGAATAATCTGACATTTATTTCAATGTTTATGCTCGGGATTTTAGGAACGGGGCACTGTATCGGGATGTGCGGTCCATTGGTGATTGCCTTTCCTGCCCGCAGCGGTAGATTTGCCTCCCATCTGTATTATCATCTGGGACGGATCCTTACCTATGTGGTCATTGGGAGTATAATGGGTGGAATCGGGTCAGGT
>CALZJV010000323.1 GCA_945787595.1 uncultured Desulfobacterales bacterium
CTCGGTCTTTTTTTAATTGACAGAATACATTATTCGATGTTGGACGTTCAATGTTCGATGTTCGACGTTCATCAGTTTCTTTTTCGATCAGACTGGCCGTTTTTTTGGCCAGCGGCCGCGCTTATATGAAACATTAAATTTAGACAGGATTTACAGGATTACTAGGATTTTTTTTGCTTATTATGGTTATATCCTGTCCATCCAGCCTGCGGGGCGTAGTGTTTTAGCGAAGACTGGTTGATCCTGTCAGAAAAATAAAATCATGGGTAATTAAAATGGAAAAATTAATCGCTGTCGTGACCGGGGGTACCCGTGGTATCGGTTTGGCGATTGCCGAATCCCTGGTGAAATGTGATGCGTCTCTTGCCATCACTTACAAAGGTGACGAAAAAGCCGCTGTCAAAACCCGCCGGCACCTGGAGAGTCTTCTGAAGGAAGAGCAGTCTATCCTCACACTAAAAGGAGATGCCGGCGATCCGGATGTCGTTGCCGATCACTATCGCACCGTTCGCGATCATCTGGGGCCGGTGAATGTCCTGGTCAACAGCGCCGGAATTATGCCGGCAAGAACTTTTGATGAAATCAGCCTGCAGGATTGGGACGAGACCCTTCGTGTCAACCTCAGTGGTGCTTTTTACTGGTGCCGGCAGGTCGTACCGGATATGAAGAAAAATAAATTTGGTCGCATTGTCAATATTTCATCCATTGCAGCCCGGGGCGGCGGCGTGGTCGGGCCCCATTATGCAGCGTCAAAAGCCGGTATGCTGGGATTGACGCGCTATGCCGCCAAAGAGCTGGGTTTATATGGGATTACCGTCAATGCCATTGCGCCGGCATTCATTGAAGATGCCGGAATATTCACACGGTGGCCACAAGAAAAAAAGGCTACGCTGAAGGAAAAGATATCTGTAACCCGTCTGGGAAATGCCCTGGACGTCGTCCGGGCGTTCGAATACCTGCTCGACTCGCCATTTGTTACAGGGGTGACCTTGGATGTAAATGGCGGCGCATTTATGATTTAACTGATGATGAAGGGATTCTATTTTAATATTCAATACGGACAGGATTTACAGGATTATCTGGATAGAAGGGCCTTCGGCCTAAAAACATCTTTCTGCAGGCGAATAAATTTCCATTAATCCTGTAAATCCTGTCAAAAAAAGAAATTAAAAGATCGAATCTATTCAACACTTTTTTGGGTTTACAGTGGTTACATAGAAAAACACAAAAAGGAGTACGAAAAATGAGCAAACGAAGCGATCTAATGACCAAAGGTCCGGAACGGGCCCCTCATCGTTCCCTGTTGCGGGCAGACGGATTTACCGACTGGGAAATGGAACGGCCGATGATCGGCATTGCCAATTCCTTCAACGAAATCATTCCGGGACACATGCATCTGGATAAACTGGTGGATGCCGTTAAAGCCGGAATATATGCCGCCGGCGGAACTCCGGTAGTGTTCAATACCATCGGGGTATGCGACGGCATCGCCATGAACCATGTGGGCATGAAATACTCCCTGCCCAGCCGCGAGCTGATCGCCGACTCCCTGGAGATTATGGCCACCTCCCATCCGTTTGACGGACTGGTGCTGATGTCATCCTGCGACAAAATTATCCCGGGCATGCTGATTGCGGCCGCGCGCTTAAATATCCCCTCCATTTTCATTTCCGGCGGCCCCATGTTGCCGGGAAAAGTGCACGGCAAAGATACGGGGCTTGACAAAGTCTTCGAGGCAGTCGGTCGTTTTAAAAGCGGCAAAATATCCCATGAGGAGTTGACCGAAATTGAATGTAGCGCCTGCCCGGGAGCCGGTTCCTGCTCGGGAATGTTTACCGCCAACACCATGAGTAACCTGGCGGAATCTCTGGGGATGGCCCTGCCGTTTAATGGAAGCGCACCGGCGGTGTATGCCGAGAGAGTCTGGCTGGCAAAACAAACCGGGTACAAGGCGGTCGAGCTGGTGAAAGCGGCCGTAAAACCCAGAGATATTATGACCAAGGAGGCGTTTTACAATACGATTGCCGCGGACATGGCCCTGGGAGGGTCCACCAACACGGCGCTGCATATTCCGGCCATCGCATATTATACTGACATCGATATCACTCTCAAAGATTTCGGTGAAGTCTCGCATAAAATCCCGCACCTGACCTCGATCGCGCCGGCAGGTCCCCATCACGTGGTCGATTTCTTTTATGCCGGCGGCATTCCTGCCATTATGGCCGAATTGAACAACTCCGAGCTTGTGGATCCGCAGGCCATGACCGTTTACGGTAAGCCATTGGGCGAGATGCTCGATGATATTCAGGCCGGCATTAAGGATCCATCCGTTATTCGCCCGGTTGCAAACCCGGTGCATGCCACCGGAGGCCTGGCCGTATTGACCGGCAACCTGGCCCCCGACGGCGCCATTGTCAAACAGGCCGCGGTAGCCGACGAAATGCTCAAGCACTCCGGTCCCGCCCGCATTTTCAGCTCGGAGGAGGACGCCTTTCAGACCATTGTGGACGGCAAAATCAATAAAGGCGAGGTGCTCGTGGTTCGCTACGAGGGGCCCAAAGGGGGTCCCGGCATGCAGGAAATGCTCTCTCCGACCTCCGCCCTGGCGGGAATCGGCATGGATAAAGAGGTGGCCCTGATTACGGACGGGCGCTTTTCCGGCGCCAGCCGTGGCTCCGCCATCGGACATATATCACCCGAAGCTGCCGCCAAAGGCCCGATCGCGGCCATTCAGGACGGCGACATCATCGAAATTGACATACCCGCCAAAACCCTGAACGTTCGGCTCTCAGCCGAAGAAATCCAGCAAAGGCTGGATGGGTTGCCGGAATTTGAGCCCAAAATCAAAAGCGGTTATCTGGCCAGATATGCAACCATGGTCTCCAGTGCGGATAAGGGGGCGGTGTTTCCGAGGTGATCCTGCTTCTGGTTACTGGGTGCTGGATACTGGATGCTCGATACTGGTTGCTGGATACTCGATACCGGATGCTGGATCCTTGATGCTCGATGCGGGCTGCTTGGTTGCTGGCTGCCAGCTGCCGGATTCTGTCTACTCATAGATGGGCTCAAGAGGCTGGACTTGTGCTCGACTATTCATTTGCGTGACACTGGTACTTACGGAGAGCTGCGCTCAAGGCATAAGGAGTCTGGCTTTTTTTCGTCTGTTTCACGTTCCCAGGAATCATCCTCCTTGTCTGAACAGACAATCAAGATCGTTATAAGAAACCAATAGAGGTGAATCCAAGAGGTCGGTTCCGGATTATTAGTACCCCTCTGATTCTGTCGATTAAGTAGGCTTTTGGACATAATTCTTAATGCCAGCCCTCATTAAATGAAGGAATTGCCGAGAAATCATCTAAAAATAAAGAAACAATCCAATCAACTTTCGTGAAAATCCGTGGTGAAAAGTAGGAAAAACAGATATCATAATTTGTTGCTTTAAATAACCTTAAAACGCTTTAGAGGTGTTTTAAAACAACATTTTTACAAAATTTTCTTGACTGAACTATGGATATAAAGTATGTTTATTTAAAGCAACAAATGGAGCCTATAAGGTGTTTTAAAACAACATGACACGAATCAGTAAAATCGCGGAATCCCCGCCGGCCGCCGTAGAGAGCGCACTCAACCGCTTGGGCCGCAATATCCGCATCGCCCGACTGCGGCGTAAGCTTTCCAAAGAGGAGCTCGCCGCTATCGCCGCCTATCTGGGTGCGCTGTGGGCGCTTGGCCTTCTCCATGACATGCGGGAGGTGGCCGATCCGGACCGCGATGAGGAAGGCAAAATTCTGGAGCAGGCCCGAAGACCGAAGACGGCTCCGAAGCGAAGGGCGTTTGACGATGACTTCTGAACGCGAGTGCTATGTTTACATCGTGCCGCCCGGCGCAACCGAATTCGTCACCGCCGGGCGCTTCCAAGTATCCCCCACCCCTGGTGGAGATCCGATTGGACGGTTCATCTACGGACGTCGTTATCTTGAACGCAATGATGCTGTCGAGCTCGACCCCGTAGAGTTGCGGCTGCGCAGAGGGTTATACGAAACCGCCCGATTGGAGGGCTTCTTTGGCGCGATTCGAGATTCCATGCCCGATTTTTGGGGACGGCGTGTCATTGAACGAAGCACTCACTACACGCAGCTCGAAGAGTTCGATTGCCTGATGTACGGTCCGGATGACCGGGCGGGCGCGCTGGGATTCGGCCTCAATGTTGAACCACCGGCCCCACAGCGGCGGTTCAACCGCACGCTCGATCTGAATCGTCTGCAAACCTTAGCCGACACCATAATCAATGATGATCCAGACCTTGAGGGTTCAGCCATCAAGCAGGTCGAAGAGCTTATGTTGGCGGGCACATCAATCGGCGGGGCCCGGCCCAAAGCTGTCGTGGAACATGGACAGGACCTGTGGATCGCCAAGTTCACCCGACATGATGACCGCTGGAACCATCCGCGCGTGGAGCACGGCCTATTGAAGCTTGCCAAAGCCTGTGGCCTCAACATCGCTGACAGCGACGTCACAACGGTTGGCAGGCGGGATGTTTTGCTCGTGCGACGGTTTGATCGCGATCGGGTAGAAAACGGTTACCGGCGGCACCGCATGGTCAGTGCACTGACCCTATTGCAAAGTGATGATAACCCGTTAGCCCGGCGGGACTGGTCTTACATCTTGCTCGCAGATGAAATCCGGCGCGTGAGCATGAAACCGGAAGCCGACCTGCAAGAGCTATTCGGCAGAATGTGCTTCAACGCGGTGGTAACCAACATAGACGACCATCCGCGCAATCATGCCGTCCTGGCAAAGGATCGGGGCTGGCGTCTAAGCCCTGCATATGACTTGACGCCCACACCCATGATCGCCTTAGAGAGGCGCGATCTTGCAATGGCGTGCGGCAACGACGGGCGCTATGCCAACCAAGAAAATCTTCTAAGCCAAAAGGGCCGCTTCCTGCTATCAGGTGAAGAAGCGACAGCTATTCTCGATCACATAGTCGAGACTGTACGGAATGAATGGCGACCAACCATGCGGCGCGCAGGCGTCAGTGAAACCGACTGCGAAGCGATCGCCAGTGCCTTCCTGTATGAAGGATTCTTCTACAAGGTAGCTGTATAGAAAGTCCCTTCCAAAAAAAATGTGTTGTGTCATGAAATTAGGGCAAGGCGCCGGCAAGTACTATCACTTGTTTTTTTTAGACCCATTTATCAACTTTTCACCGGTCTCCCCACCGTACAAACCGACTCAATCTCACAATTGTTTATACCTGGATTTTGCACGAGTCGGAGGCTTTCATAGGCAAGGCGTCTAAGGGTGAAGTCGTAGTTTTTTACTTCGAACCCTTAGCAACGCAGCATATGAAAGCCTCCGGCTCGCCCGAAGGGTGAAAATTAATGAGATAAAATCGACCGTCATCCTTTTTACCTGTTAAGTATTTTTATTATTCCTAATTTTAGTGCTTCTTGTCACGGAGTCGATCTGCACCGCTGAATCAATATCCGTTCCATGGGAAGAATTCAAAACACTGTACACGCAGAGTATCACCAGACAAATAATGGAGGAAGCCAAAAAAGAAAAAGATCCCATGATATATAGTATCGAAACCGCATTTTATGAAATTACGATTGATAAGCAAAAGGCCGCCGGTGAGGTGATTTTAGCTGGCAAGGTAATTTCCGGTCAACCGGATTTGATTCCGCTTTTCGGCAGCGAAATGGTGATCAAAGACTTGAAAATGGTAAGTGGTGGTTCTTTGCTGTGCGATAATAAGCATAATAACAAAATCCTCTTCCTTCCGGACGAAAATACAAATTTTCAGATCGGCTTTCCTTTTTTTGCTCCGGTACAGGAAGACAATTCATCACGCTTTGTGTCCATTGCGATACCACAGGCACTTAAAAATTCAGTATTACTGACGATTGCCCCGGAAATCTCGTTGATTGAAGCGCCGGGTATCAAAAATTCAGACGAAACATATCATTTTTCTGCCCGTTCTGTTTTAACGATTCGGTTTTCAGACAGGAAAGCTGTTTCAGTCGCCCCCGTTGTGGAAATCGACACATTCGCCCACATCAGACTTCATGACCGTCAGGCAATCATAAACACGACATTTATACCCAAGCAGCCGGTAAAAACAGGTTTTATTTTGGAAATCTCCGAAAACGCAACCTACATCTCATCTACTCTAAAAAGCTCCTGGATTAAAGCACTCGATGGCCGCAGATACCAAATCAATCTTCCCGCAGGTTCTAATAACCGTTTTACAATCCAA
The DNA here is from genome assembly GCA_945787595.1 of uncultured Desulfobacterales bacterium. The sequence goes on from CALZJV010000323.1 coordinate 6,263, forward strand.
ACATCTGCGGATGAAAGGCAGACGCCCGACAATTATAAATTCTTCCTACCCAGAATCATTGGTAATAGGGGAAATCAAGGCAATTTCGTCTTTGAACAACCCGATGATGGGCAGATCTCTTTGAGCGGGCACAAACCTGTCTCTCATTTACCTGTTGCGAGACTGAACTCAAAATTACTGGCAGTTGCCGGCGATGCTCGTTTCTTCATGAAAATACCTCCTCAAGAAGAACTGTCGCTTACAGTGAAGCGCTTTCAAACCGTCAGCACACCACCGATCGTGCTTGATTCTATCGCTTTTTTTACATCCTTTGACGACAACGGCAGTGTGCTTTCCTTGCTTGTGATGGATATTCCGCCTGAAGCCGGTCCACGCTTGAGCATCAGAGCCATACCGCAGGCTAAAATCTGGGCTCTGACGGTTAACGGACAAAAAATAAATGTATATGGAGACCGTGATGATGCATCCAAAAATTCTGACGATAAAAGATGGATCATTCCGCTTGCAAGGGGTCGAACCTCCCATGTGGAACTGGCATTTATTCGCCAGGTTGAAAAACCGGGTCTGCATGGAAAATTTGAAGCCGAATTGCCTGCTGCTGAGCTGCCTTCGACAAGTGTTCGAATCGCTATCGCCCTGCCTGAACGTCTTCAGCTTTTATCCCTTGAAGGCCCGGTTAGCCCGGCTGCCGAAAGCAATTGGGACAAACCAGACGAATTTATCGGCAAGCCTTATTATTTTTCACGCGCCTTTTATACGGGTGAAGGCATTAAAATGATCCTTTCATATAAAGAACCGCTAAATTAATTAAATAGGAGTCAATAATGAGTGTACCGAAAATTATAGCAACCATAATAATCTTCCTAATCAGCTGCATCGGATGGTTTATTTTGGGAACGATTACGACATTACGATCAGATGAATACTTCAGCCGCCTGGGGCCTCAGGTAGAGGCACTCTGGGGAACCCCGCTCATTCAGAAAGCGCCTGCTTTCTCGGTTCAAATTCCAGGAACCCGTCAGGTTCGATGGATCATGCCATCAAAAAATGAAATTACCGCTGAGATTCAACCTGACTATCGCAAAAAAGGTCTGATTTGGTATCCAACCTATATTTGCAGATTTGAAGGAAGCTACACGATTACAAACACCGAAGAAGTTCTTCAAAAAATCCGGCTTCATTTTAGCTTCCCAGCCAAGGGTGCTACCTATGACAACTTTGCTGCCTATATCGATAAGCATTTACTACTGACAGCAGTGGATACCAGACAGGGATTGGGTGAAATTATCGAACTGGCCCCAGGCAAACGTACCGAATTCAAAATAAAATATGAAACCCGGGGGATCGCATCGTGGCGCTATCAGATGGATCAACACGTGGGTCGGATTCAAAACCTGAAGATGCGCGTGAAAACAGGTTTCACAGATGTTGACTATACCCAGGGAAGTCTTTCTCCCATGTCGGCAATTGGCACCCAAGACGGAATGATCCTTAACTGGGAAGCCACTGACTTGATTACCAACAGTGATATCGGCATTATTATCCCCCAAAAACTAAATCCCGGACCACTGACGTCCCGTATCACCTATTTTGCGCCGGTGTGCCTAATCTTCTTTTTTGTGCTGATTGCAACCATCAACATAAAGTATTCAATAAATATCCATCCCATGCATTATCTTTTCGTCGCAGCCGGATTTTTTGCGTTTCATCTTTTGTTGACTTATTTCGTCGGTCATATCAATGTACACTTGGCGTTTCTGATTTCGACCCTTACCTCGGTTACACTGGTCACAAGCTATCTTTCATCTGCCTTGGGCAAAAAATTTCCATGGAAAATCGCCATTGCCGGCCAGCTGTTTTTTCTGGTCCTTTTTTCATACAGCTTTTTTATCAAGGGCATTACCGGGCTGACCGTAGCAATCGGTTCTGTGGTCACACTGGCCATTTTGATGCGTGTGACAACCGCCGTAAACTGGAACACAGTCTTTGTCAAACCGGCCAAAATCAGTAAAATCGACAGGCAAACGGTCTTGAAGACTGACGGACCGCTACCGTTGTGACTTCCATCTGAGCCTTAAGAATCTCAATTCGAGACTCACCATTCACATGATTTTGTTTCATGAGAGGAGAAATAAAACAGGAGATATTTAAGGTTTGTATTGCAGAAAGTAGGTCTTGTCGGTTGAATATTTTAGACCAGTCTTATAGATTTATCCAATCAGCTTCAGATAATTTGGGTCTCAAATGCTCTTTTCGACCATCATTTGCGACTTATCGTTTCTGCCTCTATCGTAGTTAGCCGATCGCGGATTGCGCTACCAACGAACAGCTGAGGCAGTGATGGTTTGCGACCCTCTTTTATTTCACGTTTTGTTATATCGTCGGTGGCCAGATGAAATGCCTCGATCATAGATTGTGAGTGGCGCAGTCGATCCTTAAATAACGCTTCACCAAAATATGTAAAGTCGCGATCAGTTCCGCACCCGAAAGATTGTCGGCCAGATGCCGCTGCAGTCATGATAACCGTATATGGATTCTCTAGTGGTTTAACATAGCCACCTGAGTAGCATGCAGAAACAATAATAATCCGCCATTTAATGCCAGCGTCATCCAGTATAGATCTGAGTTTTTCCGGTGTGACTTGATTCAAGTCAAGAGGCCAAAAATCCACAGATAGTCCATGATCCTTGGAACCATGGCTGGTAAGAAACAAGACAAGAGTATCCTCTTCTGAATCTATTAGATCCCCGATATGTCTTAGCGCGGAGTTCAAATTTGTCACGGTTGCGAGAGGTATCTCGCTAACTGTACTCAGATTGTTGATCAATGCGATAGTTCGCCCGTTAGCGTCATATTTTTTTTCAAACAATTGTTTGGCGTATTCAACTTCCTTTAAGAACACATCCTCTCTGGCATAGCCGGCAAATCCAATAAAGTAAAAATCTGATAGTCCTATACGCTGGGGCTGCAAATTGTTTAGTGTGCTTTGCATCAATTCCGGTTGTGCATAAAAAAGGCTTTCGACATCTATGTTTCTATAAGACGATAAGGGATCAGACTCGGTATACTCATCATAGGCCGTATACCAAAATTCAGCATCCCCATAATAATGAACGGGAGCAAGCCAGATAATACAATAAATAGCAACTCCATGGATGATTGGCTTACCTTTTTTTTCTGTAACTAATTGGATACTTCTCAGCAGAATTATAATCAGCCATGCAAGATAAATGGCATATAAGCTCCATCTCGTGCCGTTAGCCCCATCGGGTAGCTTCTCTGATGTAAACTGTATAAATCGCCACATCAAATAAAATGCAGGGCTTGCAGAAAAAATAATAACGATCAATTTCAGCGCGGAACTGTCATTACCTAACAGTTTGCAAACAAGGTAGCTCGCAAAAAGAAAACATATGATGTTCAAAGAGTAATTACTTATCGCGTATTTATTAAAGTTGGGATTGGGTAGATACTGCAGATAACCTGTTCCAATTAACAATAAGAGGTTCAACAAGATCAGTAACACCACCTGATCAGATGAGATATAAAACCTGTCAATAGTGTATCGACGAGAAATGGCCAAGTTCGAGCCCTCTAAAATGTTTCTTAAGAGGCTATGCATCTGGTGGAATTTTATTCTTTTCATACGTTGCTCAATCGGCTTCTGTCCAAAACATTATAATTATCGGTAAAATGGCCGATTACTTAAATTGAATAGTTTAGGTTCCACACCTTCCTATCAGGCACAACAACATTGATAATGGAATCAGGGCTTGCATAGTGATTATAGGCTGATATTTGTCGCCGCCTTTTAATACCAAAAGTGCATGGCATGTTCCTGGCGCATTAAATATAAAGGGCTTTACCTGAATCATGGTTAATCCATATTTATTTGGGCAATTGGAAAAATTCGGAAAACGCATCGGCATTGATCCAATATCATTGACATGCATTATATTAGAACGTGATGAAGTGATCATACCTTTCGAAGGGAGCATTATAAATACAACCGCACAAAAAAGCATTCGTTTGCCGGAGAGGCTGTCAAGGAAATCGAAGCGTTGGCTTCAGGCACTGGTAATGACTTTTCTGGTATAGCAAGAGATTTACTTGTTGAGGCAATAAAGATGAGGAGATGTCCTGGAGTTACTTTCGCTGACGGTTCAACCGAAGACGCGCCAGAATCGCCGGCACCGGCATTGATATTTGGGATTTTTTGCCATGTTCAAGGGATTAGGCGAGAATTACGATAAACTGAAAAAAACTTAAGACTGGCTAAGCGACCAGCAGATCCAGTCGTCGTTATCTTACTATGCACTTTATCCTGATGAAATCGATGAAAAAATTACCCATAATGAGGATATCACCCAGGAGAGAGTAATTAAACGATTCCCATTTTTATCAAAACCGGCAGAGTTAGCCTGTCTGACAATTTTTTAACGATCACGGACGGGAGCTCAAAGAGAAAAATAAGGGTAATCTCCAATGAAGACTTTAAACAGAAATTAAGGGCTCATTTCGCCGTTCGACAAGTGGACACAATGGAGGCATTATAATTTATTTTATCTGAGTGCATCGGAAATTTACGCATTCCGGCGATCCAACTTGTCAACAAAAAAATGTTGATAGAAAATTCAGAAAGGGCTCCGCCACATTACTTGTAGCCAATGCATCAGACTGGCTTTCTTGTCTAAATTGAATATAGCAAATTCTAAGATCAAAATTACATGTTACGCGCTTTGGCAATCATTAAATTTGCGAATTCTTTGCCGTCTTCGAGATCCGCATTATCAGGATGTCCGACGGCACTTTGGGCCTCCATGGCCCAGGCTTTGTGTTCGGGATTTTCTAACAAAACATCGATTAAACTCGGTTTGACCTGGCCGCGACAGCCAAAGGTTCCGAGAACTGTGACGTTCAGTGCCAGGCTAAAGGCATAATAAAGGGCTGAAATAGCCAGCTGTCCTCCCCGGAGTGAGCCGTGGGTGACAAAATAGGCCACCTTTTTGCCCTCCGGTAACCTTTTTATAAATTTCTCCACTTTTGCGGGCACACTGCTGGCCTGAACCGGAAATCCAACAAAGATGACATCATGGTCTTTAGCGTTTGCTTCACTGATTGGCATAATCTCTTTTCCAGATACGTTTATGCCGTTGTAAATTGCTTTAGCCAATTTCTCCGTATTTCCACTTTCAGAATAGAATGCCACCAGAGCTTTCATAAGGTCCTCCTTTTCACATGATTGAATATTGTCGATAGAATATTGACTATTTAAGGTACGCCTTCGGCGGGTCATTATACAGAAAAATGATCATAAAAATGACAGAGCGACACGCGGCGCAAGCGCCTGCGCTGCGCGAGCGACATCCACAAATCTTCAATCTTCAATTTTCAATAGTCATTTTCAAGCCTTGCACTTAAAAGGGCAAAAGTGGTGGAAGCAGTAACTGGCCGGATCTCCATAAGCTTTATTGGTTGTCTCCATGCAGGCGGCTATCATCTGTTTGGACATGTCCTCGTAATCCGTCCGTTTTTCTTCCTCATTTTTGCATTCCATGCATATCGGCTCATGATCATAGACGGATAATAGCCTGCGGTCCTTTTTCTGCAAGGAATGACCGCATCTCCGGCAACTCTCGACACATGAAAGTTGTTTTTCCCAATCATTTTCCATTTTGCACCCCACTTGGTTCATTTTCCGGACAATCCATAAGGGCTAAGTTTCTCGTCAGGCAGACGATTAAACATAATACCATTTTTCCTGATGATCAATAATTTAAATGTCTTGACACCAGAATGTTATGAAGCTATAAGTAACCGAAGTTATATGGCAAAGCCGGGAGCTCGGAGGTACCGGGCTGAGAGGGACTCTAGTGTTAGGCAAGATACCGAGTCCGACCGTTGAACCTGATCCGGATAATGCATCCCCCAACGGTCTCCATTTTAAAGATCCGCTTAAAATCTCTTTCCAAACCTGCCCGGAGCGCATGCCGTCGTTTTATAAACCTATTTTGCTGTTAGGGAGGATGACATGAAAAAAATTACATGGATGATACTTATGTGCACAGCAATATCCGCCGGCTGGCTGCGCTCGGGGGTTGCTTCCGATAACACCCCTGAGATCATTTTAATGGCCCACGACAGTTTCAGTGTCAGCAAGGCGGTGGTCGCAGAATTTGAAAGCAGGCATCAAGTCCGGCTACGATTTTTAAAAGCCGGAGATACCGGTGCCATGCTGAACCAGGCGATACTATCCAAAAACAATCCCATGGCCGACGTCCTTTTTGGCGTGGACAATACGTTTCTGAGCCGGGCCTTGGCGGCGGATATGTTTATACCTTACCGCTCACCCCATCTCAGCGATATTGCCGACGAACTCAAGCTGGACCCCAGCTATCGCCTTTTGCCGGTCGATTACGGCGACGTTTGTTTAAACTACGACAGGAAATGGTTCGCCGCCAAGGGCATTGCGCCGCCTGCCCGACTTGAGGATTTAATCGCGCCGGCATACAAAGGTTTGACGGTGGTTGAAAATCCGGCAACCTCTTCACCGGGATTGGCATTTCTACTCGCGACGGTGGGACATTTCGGCCAGGATGGCTACCTGAATTTCTGGAAAAAACTCAGAGCCGGCAACGTCGAGGTGACCGCCAGTTGGAATAAAGCTTACTGGGGTTCCTTCAGCGCCGCATCCAAAGGAGACCGTCCTATTGTGGTAAGCTATGCCAGCAGCCCCGCGGCCGAAGTCCATTTTGCCGACAAGCCCCTGGAGCAGTCCCCCACGGCGGCTGTGGTGCAAAAAGGAACCTGTTTCCGTCAGGTAGAGTTTGTGGGGATTTTGCGGGGCACCAAAAAAATTGGAATTGCCAAACAGCTGGTGGATTTTATGCTCGCGCGCACCTTTCAGGAGGACATCCCATTGCAGATGTTTGTCTTTCCGGCCAACAAGACCGCCGTTCTGCCTGAAGTCTTTGTAAAGCACGCAAGGATTGCCGAGCATCCGGTTTTCGTATCACCGCAAGACATTGCCGCCAATCGTGAAAAATGGATCGAAGCCTGGACGGAAACCGTTTTACGCTAGATTCCAACTCAACTATGAAACATATCAGTTCAAAATCCTATGTGCTGCTGGCTGCTCTGCCCCTGGCCTATCTGGCAGTATTTTATTTTTATCCTCTGATAAAAATTTTCAGCGTCAGCTTCATGCCGGATGAAGCCTGGGGGCCGGGCAATCTTAAAAAGCTGGTGACCAGCGGTATCTATCTGCGAACCTTGTGGTTTACGACCTGGCAGGCAGTGGTTTCGACTGTTTTGACGCTCCTGCTGGCCCTGCCCGGGGCATATGTTTTTGCCAGGTATCAATTCCGGGGAAAAGAGCTGTTGCGGTCTTTCACCACTGTGCCGTTTGTCCTGCCCACGGTGGTGGTGGCCGCCGCATTTCATTCCTTGCTGGGTCCCCGCGGCCTGGTAAACGCCGGCTTGATGAAGTGGTTCCATCTGACCTCGCCGCCTGTGGCCGTCGATCAAACCATTGCCCTTATTTTAATTGCCCACATTTTCTATAATTATACCGTTGTCGTGCGTATTGTGGGCGGTTGCTGGTCCCGCCTGGAACCCGGTTTGACGGAGTCGGCCAAAATGCTGGGTGCCTCCCCTGCCAAAGCCTTTTTAAAAGTGACTCTGCCGCTACTCAGCCCTGCAATTCTAGCGGCATCCTTGTTGGTGTTCATTTTTTGCTTCTCCAGTTTCGGAGTCATCTTGATTCTAGGTGGACCCCGCTTTGCCACCATCGAGGTGGAGATCTACCGTCAAGCGATTCATCTTTTCAACTTGCCGATGGCAGCCGCCCTGTCCCTCCTTCAGATCCTTTTTATGTTCGCCTTTATGTGGGTATACACATGGTTGCAGCGCAGCCGATCTTTGGCGTTGAAGCCGGAGTCCCGGGCAGTCACCCAGAAAAGGATTGATTCCGTTGCCGATGGGCTGATGCTGGCCGCCAACGTCGGTTTTATGTTTGTTTTTTTGGGGCTTCCCATGATTTCCCTTCTAATACGATCAGTTACCACCGATACGGGGCTTTCACTCGCTTTTTACAAAACACTATTCGAGAATACCACCGACTCCGTCTTTTTTGTTCCGCCCGTGGATGCCGTTGTCTACTCCCTTGGTTTTGCCCTGGCAGCCCTGCTGATCGCGTTGATCCTGGGAGTGCCTGCGGCTGTCTTTTTGGCCGGACCGGCAAATCGCTTACGATCCGTACTGGATCCCCTGTTCATGCTGCCCCTGTCAACCTCTGCGGTAACCCTCGGCTTTGGTTTTATCATCGCTTTGGACAAACCACCATTGAATCTGCGGTCTTCTCCGATGCTGGTGCCCCTGGCCCATACTCTGGTGGCTTTTCCTTTTGTGGTGCGCAGTCTGCTGCCGGCCCTGCGCAGCATTCCGCCAAAACTCAGGGAATCGGCCACCGTGCTGGGAGCCGGTCCATGGAAGGTATGGCGATCTGTGGACCTGCCGATTTTGGGCCGTGCGCTGGTTGTGGCCGCGGTCTTTGCGTTTACCATCAGTCTGGGCGAATTCGGTGCTACTCTTTTTGTGGCACGGCCCCAGACACCGACCATGCCCCTGGCCATCTATCGATTCCTGGGGCAGCCGGGGGCAGCCAATTATGGTCAAGCCATGGCCATGAGCACTATATTGATGCTGGTCTCGGCGGCCGGGTTTATGCTCATGGAAAAATTCAGATCAGGGCAGGGCGGGGAGTTTTGAAATGGCCTTACTAGAGGTGGTTGATATCAACAAAGATTTCAACGGTATTTTCACTCTCGACAAGATAAATATGCGCCTGGAGGCCGGCAATCTTCTTTGCCTTCTCGGTCCTTCCGGCTGCGGCAAAACAACGCTGTTGCGTATCATTGCCGGGCTGGAAAAGACCGATAGCGGGGCGGTCATATTTGACGGCAAGGACCTGTCGCGGATCCCCCCCCATCGTCGCGGTTTTGGAATGATGTTTCAAGACTTTTCCCTTTTTCCGCATAAAAATGTATTTGATAATGTCGCGTTTGCACTCCAGTTAAAAAATCAGTCCCGGGAGCGCATAACCCGTCGCGTAAAAGAGATGCTGCACCTGGTGGGACTTGAGGATTTTGAAATGCGCGATGTGAGCCGTCTTTCCGGAGGTGAGAGTCAACGGGTTGCGCTAGCCCGAAGTCTTGCATCGCAGCCACAGCTCTTGATGTTGGATGAACCCCTGGGGTCACTGGACCGTGTCTTGCGCGAACGTTTAATGGTGGATCTATACCGCATTATTAAACAGGTCGGCGTGACCACCCTCTATGTGACCCATGACCATGCCGAAGCGTTTACCATGGCCGATGTGGTTGCCGTCATGAACAACGGCAAAGTGGTGCAGGTGGATCAACCGGAAACTTTATACCGCCAGCCGGCAAATGAACTTGTCGCCCGCTTCTTGGGATTTAACAATCTGGTGAAGGGCGTTGTTGCCGACTCGGGAGGGATAAAATCCGCTTTTGGCATGCTGTATCCGCAAAAAATATCCGCTCCCCGCGGCACTCGGGTGACGATATTATTGCGTCCCGAAGGTGCAAGAATAATTGATGCGGGCCACGCTGCTGATTTAGGGGAAACCGTAATCAGGGGCACGATAAGGCAGCGTACCTTTAAAGGCGGGCATTTTAACCTCACCGTTCAGACGGACCAGGGGATCGAACTTAGTTTTGATTTCACCCTTGATGCCTTGCCGCCGGCAGTCGGTCAGAATGTCCGGCTGTTACTGAAACCATCGGCGATGTCTCTGGTCCCCGAGTCTGGATAGCGACGCTTATCAACTGTCGTTATCTGGTTTTTTCCGACAACATGTTGTAAAGAATTTTAAGGATTCAGGTGTCAGCCCAGCCGTCGGCCAAAAAAACGGCCGGTCAAATCGAAAAAGAAAACTTATCGGCATAAATATACAATTTTCTGACAGGATGGACAGGATAAATATACTAAACCAAAAAAATCCTGATAATCCTGTAAATCCTGTCTAAATAAATGAAGCTTCATAAGAGGTGTCAGGTGTCAACGGATCCTCCAAGACGGACGAGTATCGAATAATGAATACCCGCCTGCCATGCGAAACCATCCTTGGAAATTCTGAGGTTCAAGTCTCCATGTTTCGGCTTTTCTGAAGTTCGCTGTCCGGCTGCAGGGACTCTCTTATGAAATCTCGGAAATGTGGTCGCTGAAACCCGAACACTGAAACCTGACACCTTGAAACGTAATTGCTCTCTCTATAGGTGAAAGTCATATTTTTGAATGGGGAGACGGTGAAAAAGCAAAGGAAGACGAAATGAACAAAATCAATGTGCTGGTCATTGGGCGAAGCTGCCTGGACTACATTGCCGTCGTGAATCAATTTCCTGCTGAAAATCTAAAAATGCCGCTCGAATTTCGTTTAACCGAAGGGGGAGGCCAGGGAGGCACCTCGTCGTGCTGCATCTCGCGGCTGGGCGGCAGGGTTGCTTATGTGGGAAAACTAGGTGATGATGATGAAGGCCGATTTTGCTTAAAGCGGCTGGAGGATTTCAACGTCACCACAGAATTTGTTGAAATTGTTAGCGGTGGTAAAACACCGGTCGCCTATGTTTTTATAACGTCGGGTAGCGGTGCCCGCAGCATCATTTACGAACACAATAGATTGCCTAAAATAAAAATTGACGCAACACTAAAGAAACTGATCAGGCAAACCGGTGTTGTACTGCTGGATCCGGAGGTCACCTACCTTGGGGGGCAATTAAAGAAAGTAGACGGAAGTAACCTAAACGTGATTTATGACAGCGAAAGGTGGCGGAATGGTATCGAGGATATCATGAACACGGCTGATTATTTTATTCCTTCATCTGAATTTCTGGAGGCCGATGAGCTACAGTTTCACGGTATGTCATTTAATCAAAGAATCATAAAATTGAATAATATGGTAGCCGGTAAATTGATCGTCACAAAAGGCGAAAAGGGTGCCTACTATATTGCTGACGACACCCTTTATCATGTGGCCGCCCCCGAAATAAATGCGGTGGATACCGTCGGGGCCGGAGATAATTTTCACGCGGCCTTTGCCCTGGCACTCTCAAAAGGCTTTGACCTTCATCAGATGGTCAAATTTTCGGTGGCGGTAGCGTCCTTATCCTGCCGGGAATACGGCGGCAGGAACGGTGTTCCGGATTGGAAACAAGCCCTGGCCGCCGCCGAAACGTTAAAAGAAAGGGAAATTGAATCGATTTAGTCGACAACGGTCCCAATAATTTAACCTAACGTTGCGACGTTGGGATTTCCCCTCTTAAGGAGCATCTTGCTATAAATATAGTTTGCCGAATAGCAGAACGCCTCCGTAGGACAGATCGATCTCCGATTCTGGATTCCGGCTCTCCGCTTCGCTGCGGCCGGAATGACCAGTTTAGTTGCCGGGCTTGTGGTATCTGCGTAGATTTCACTGTGCCCGGCCTGTGATCCGCTGCAAGTAATACCTAAGGCGATAAGGAACCAGGCTCATCTGCAGGCATAACATGAATCCGATAGGATGGCGCAGGGCACTGTGCATATTTGCCTTGATCTCCCTCCATACCCACCAGTTTGCATTATCCGTCAGATGATAGACTTCATGGCTGAGTAAGAACTGCTTTACACACTCCGGGAGGTCATCTCGTATATAGGCAATCTGTTTCTCAGGCAATGCAAAGCCAAATCTGGGGTAAAGCTCCTTTCTCGTCAGACAAATTACTTCTGCCATAGTGCCGCTAATTGGTGTTCGACATTTGAAACATAAGATTTAGAGGTAAACTTGTAGACCCTTTTTATAAGGCTGTCAATCTTGGAAAAAAAGTTTTATAGTTACTAGGTTATAAGATTGGGTGCATTCTGGATTTCCGGTCTATCCGGGTTAGGAAAAACGTATGCAAATAAATAACAATTCAGACACGAAGATATTCAAAATCGGTGTTGTCGGCGGCGGAAGTTGGGGAACTGCTCTGGCGAATTTGCTGGCATCCAAAGGCTACGCCGTAGACCTATGGGTATTTGAAAAGGAAGTCAAGGATCAAATTCTGCAGACCGCAGAAAATAAGATTTTCCTCCCGGACGTTAAACTGTCAGCCGATCTGCATCCAACCAATGATATTGCCGAGACCGTCTCGGGTAAAAATATGGTGGTGGTGGTGGTGCCCTCTCATTTAATGCGGGAGATCACATCAAAAATGGCAAGCGCCGTTTCAAAAGAGGCGATCATCGTAACTGCTTCTAAAGGAATAGAAAACAAGACGAAAACAAGACACATCTGACCATGACCGGGGTATTGAGAGAGACCCTGGCAGAAACTACACATCATCGCTTGGTGACACTTTCAGGGCCGAGTTTTGCTCGGGAAGTCGCCAGGAATTTGCCGACGGTTGTAACGGTGGCCTCCGAAAATATTGAGACCGCCGCATTAGTGCAACAGGTTTTTGCCACCCCGTATTTTCGGGTTTATACCAGCGAAGACGTGATTGGTGTTGAGTTGGGTGGCTCTTTGAAGAATGTCATTGCGATTGGCGCCGGTGTAGTCGATGGCTTGGGACTGGGGCTGAACGCCAGGGCCGCTTTGATTACCAGGGGCATGACCGAAATCCGGCGCCTGGGGCTCAAACTGGGTGCCAATCCTCGAACTTTTACAGGTCTTGCCGGCATCGGAGATTTGATTCTTACTTGCACCGGGGATCTGAGTCGCAATCATACCGTGGGGGTAAAGATCGGCCAGGGTAAAAAGATAAGCGACATCCTGTCGGAAATGCGGATGGTGGCTGAAGGGGTTAAGACCGCCAGGTCCGTCTACAACCTGTCCCGCAAGTTGGGAGTAGACATGCCGATTTTCCATGAGGCGTATCGTATTCTCTACGAAGATTTTTCACCAAAAGAGGCCATTTATCGCTTGATGACCCGGGATTTGAAGCAGGAACTGGATGAGGAGTAGTTAAATTAAATAAAAATGACCCGATTTTTCCCCTCCGTTTTGGCTGGATGAGGAGTAGTTAAATTAAATAAAAATGACCCGATTTTTCCCCTCCGTTTTGGCGGCATATAAATTCTGGTCTGCTCTTCTGATAAACTCGGATAATTTATCTTCTGCCTGAAGCTCACTAACTCCCATACTGGCCGTAATGGTAAGGCTTGGTTTCGCTTTTTTTAAAATTGGCATCGCCGCAATGTCTTGGCGAATTCTCTCTGCCACCTGAACGGCACCCGTCCCGACTGTTTCCGGTAAGATAACCGCAAATTCCTCGCCCCCGTAGCGATAGCCTGTATCCGCTTCCCGTAAGGCGCTCAGGATAACAGCACCTGTTTTAGCGAGCGCCTGGTCACCGGCCAGATGACCATAAGTATCGTTGAATCTCTTAAAATTATCAATGTCGATCATAAGCAAAGCCAAAGAGCGGTCATATCGATTGGCCCGTTCTATTTCTAATTGCACGTTACTGTGAAAATGTCTAAAATTGTAAAGCTTCGTAAGGCCATCGGTTATGCTTAACTCCTTATATCTCTTTTCACTCTCACGCAACTGCGCTTCGGCTCGCTTTCGATTGGAAATATCACGCACGATTCCGAAAGAATGCCATTCCCCCTGCAGCTTAAAAACCGACAATGAGAGTTCTATCGGAAACTCGGTGTGATCCTTTCTTACGGCAACTAATTCCGTCGTTTTTCCGATTGCGGCACCCTTTCCTGTTTCCGTGAAGATATCGAATTTCTCTTTGATCGCATTGTATTCTTTCACAGGTGTTAGAAGCTTATGCAAGTCCTGGCCAAGAGCTTCTTTGGACCGGTAACCGAAAACTCTTTCAGCGGCCGGATTCCAATACGATATCTTTCCTTGTCCATTTATCATGATAAACGCATCTTGAGCGGAAGTGCTGAGGCTGCGAAATTTTAATTCACTTTCCTTCAGTTCTCGCTCAATTTGGCGCTGGGTAGTAATATCCCGACTGAAATAAGCAAGACTTTGAATATTTCCTTGTCTGTCAAAAACCGGATATAGGGAATTAAAAAAAATAGCCCCGGCATAATCGTCTTCAAACTGAAGTGGATCTCCGGTATCAAGGACCTGATCAATCCTGGATTTTCTTTGCTGTGCCAAAGTTGGCGGCAGGATCTCTAATAAGTTTTCGTGCATCAAATCGACATTGTGTTTTGATAGCCGCTCTGCAGCAATCTCATTGATTGCCAGGATTTTGCACTTGGTATCAATGAGTATGGCCGAATCGGTGGTGGCGTTGAGAAGCGCTCTGGCGGTCTCCTCGGCCTGATGCAAATACCGCTGAAGATTGTGGCAGGTAGCAATCTCTTGGGTTAAGGCATTGGCTAGTTTTTCCAATTCTTCGTAGCTAGGTTTGGCTGTCATGAGATTATCTTTATAAGGATGGATGTATTTTATGCTCTAAGAATAAGTTCCATAAGGCATTTCTTTACACTCCGGACAAATTCCGTGGCTTAATTCATGCTCTGTATAGTCCATAATATAATGGTCAATTGTACACCATGCACCCCCTTCATCGCGTATCTTTTTGCAAGGCGCTGCAGATCCTTTTTCTTAAAGTAGGAAAAAAATGACACCCTCGCCAAATAACCCTCCTTTTTCATTATTTTAGATCCTCACTATATATCTGAATAAATACCATCTACTGGTATTTTGCTATCATAGCTTTATGCCTTTGGCAATGAGCATTTTTATTTGCATCGCATCAATTTTCACAAATTTTTCAATCTATTTTCATATTCGCTTCACGTTTCTCCCCTATGATTACAAAAGATCGTGTGT
>CALZJV010000324.1 GCA_945787595.1 uncultured Desulfobacterales bacterium
CAACCTGAGCAGCACTCACGGGTGATGCGAACATGCCGATAACGAAAGTCAAACTGATGAATCTTACAACCGCGTTGTGTTTCATGGTCACCTCCAACCCCCGTTTCGATATCACATCAAGCTTGAAAAAAACGGCTTCATGGCAGGGGTATTTGTTACAATCCAAAACCATCGTGCCTGCAGTACTAAAAATCGATAGACATCCTTCTTAACGTATCTTAAAAATTTGCACTGCTTCTTAAAAAGCAATATGAGTTAATGGTAGGTAGAATGGTAGGAAAAAACTATTAACCAAGGGGCCGTATTTTAAGATTTGAACTTTGAAAATAGATGGTCAGAGATGTATACTTGAATCTGGCGATTGAAGATAGGAAGCGTTATCAGAATTGATAATCACCTGAACTTTACCTAAAAAATGGAGACAAAATCGACCATCATCCAAAACAACCCAGGTTTCCTCCAGAATCCAGATGAGCTATTAACAACCACCGTTTAACTTGACAATGTGTATGAAATGTGTATGATGTGTATCACATTCATTAATGGAGGCCGGTATGCGAACAAACATTGTAATTGATGACGAATTATTGAATGAAGCTTTTGCGGTAAGCAACGCCAAAACAAAGAAAGATCTTATTCATGAAGCCTTAAAGGAATTCATTCGGTTAAAAGGACGGAAGGATCTCACAGAATTGGCCGGCGCAGTCAGTTTTCATAAAAATTATGACCACAAGAAACTGAGAAAGCTACGGGGATGATTCTTATCGACACATCGGTTTGGATCGAAATATTTAGGGACAAAACCGGAAATATTGCTAATGCCTTGCGGAAGACCACTGGCGCAGAAAATTACGTCCTCAGTCGATTTAATCAGCTTGAGCTTCTTCAGGGTGCAAGAGATCAGAAAGAATGGGAATTGCTTGAAGATTACCTTTCAACACAATACTACCTGGAAGCGTCACCGGATACTTGGCCGGAAGCCGCCAGGATCTATTTCGAATTGAGGCGAAAGGGATTCACGATTAACAGCCCGGTAGATTGTTGCATCGCGCAGATCGCGCTGGAGCATGGTGCCTTCCTTTTACATCGCGATAAAGATTTCGAAAAAATTTGTCGAATTCGGCCGTTGCAACAGGGACGCTTCAAATTTCGCTAGTTGTCAATCTTATTCTTCACCATGTTGTTTATGCAACATGGGGTCAAACACTACATGCCGTTTATAGTTTTGCATGCAAATATTATTCATCGCCAAACCGCTGCGCCCAACAGGTTGAATATCTAGTTTTAATGCATAAGATATTATTAGTGGCTGAAAGTTGCGGAATAGAAACTGGATCGCAGGGAGCACGGGTCGGTGATGCGAAAAAAAGCTACATATTGGAAACTCCTTTTCGGGGCAACAGCCCTTATATTGGCCATCTATGCCTTGACATCGACTTATATATGGGCACGACAGGCGCATTTCATTTTCAGACCTGAACGTATCATTTCCAGAACGCCTGCTCAATATCAGCTGCCCTTCGAGGACATCTATGTCAAAGTGAATGATGGCAATGGCAAAAACGAACGCATCCATGCCTGGTGGATACCTGCTGAAAATCCCAGCGATCGGTATCTGATTTATTTGCATGGAAGTGCCTTAAATATCGGAGCGAATATCACCCATGCCCGACGATTCCATCAAATGGGCTTTTCCGTTTTCCTTATCTCATATCGCGGATACGGAATAAGTGATGGAACCTTTCCAACCGAAACGCAGGTCTACGCAGATGCTCAGGCTGCCTGGACTTACCTGGTCGAACAAAAAGGCATTGATCCAAAAGCTATTTTTATTTACGGGCATTCTCTTGGCGGTGCTGTCGCAATCCAGCTGGCGCTAAACAATCCTGCTGCCGGCGGTTTAATTGTTGAGGCTGCATTTACATCGATTGCGGACATGGCGCGCCGAATACCCAAATACCGAATTTTTCCGCTTGAACTCATCGTCCATGAGCGCTTTGACTCGATCGAAAAGGTTAGCCGTTTGCAGGCCCCGGTTCTTTACATCCACGGCACGGACGACAAACTCGTTCCACCTGAAATGAGCAGTGAAATGAGCAGCGAATTGTACAAACGCACTGCTTCTTCCAAGCAGTTGAAGTTAATCCCTGGCGGCGGGCATAACAATTCGGCCGCTGTGGGAGGCGATGAATACTTGCAGGCTGTTCGAAATTTTATCGAATTTGCGCGTAAAGCTATCTGATGAATTTTATGATCCGGATCTGCATCGGATTTTAGAATTATTAGAATTTACAATGGAACTTCCAGACTGTAATATATTATCATAAAATTCAGTTTACGAATTAAAAAAGAACGTCTTCTTTGTGCATTGCGTCAGCTTTGCTTGGTACCAATGCGAGTTAGGCGAACGCCTCGGCCGCAGCTAAAAAAATATCTGAAGGCGTTGACGATGCTGATTGAAAAAGTCCCAGTAAAGACTGTTAAAGGGACAGGCCATGTCCCCGTGGCGCTTATTCCATTTATAATCAACTCACTTTTTTTACCAGAGCGTCCACCTTCACCGGTATATGAATTGGGATCACGCCCGTCCAAGAAGTATTTATTGTTGATGGCCAGAGTCGTGCAGAATGCCTCCTGCGGCGTTGCCGACCATTCCAAAATCTTTTTTCCCCAGTACATACGCATGTAATTGTGCATGAAACCGGAATGTTTCATCTCCAACATGCCGGCGTTCCAGTAAGGGTCATGGGTTTCGGCTTTTTCGAGTTGCCGGCGGCTGTAAACGAAATCACGTTTATCATCTTGATTGTCGGCCAGGGTCTTGCGGGCCCAGTCGGGTATGCAGGCATAGGCGTCATAATTGGAAGTGTAAAAGGTGAAGTTCATTGCCAGCTCGCGCCGGACGACAAGCTCTTCGATATAGGAATCTTTGGAGGCTTTAAGTGAATCCGGGACCCGGCTAATTTTTAGCGCTAAATATAGCGGTGAAATTTGACCGAAATGAAGATAGGGGCTCATGTGAGATATATCGTCCGTCTGAGGTTGATTGCTGTGCTGATCATAATGTTTCAGTCGTCGGCGGATGAACCCATCAAAGCGCTTTACTGCCTGAGAGGTCCCGCCTTTGAATAATTCAGACACCGCCGGCACTCTGCCGTCAAGATTCAGTTTGCGGAGTAACTTTTCAGTGTCGTTCAAATCAATTCCTTTGACCGGCATACCCAGTGATTGATGTTTGACTTTGGTCGTTTTCAGGCCAATAAGATAGGTCTCAAGGTGTCGCTGGATTTTAGGGCGAATCGTGCGTGCGGCATATTCGGCTTTATCCGATACGACCTCGACGGGCACGATCACATCGCTTTCTACTTGCACAACGCGGCAATTGACTTCCTGCGCTACCTGCTCACGCCAGGCCCTCTGGTGTCTCAAATAGCCGCGGTCGCAAACCATCATGGACGCCCGCCGGCCGAGTTTTAGGGCCACTTCCGACGGATGCCCCCGGCGCAACACCATCTTAATTCCCCTTGCGGCCAGGGTTGTCATGGTTTCCCTTAGGCCCTCCAGCATAAAGGTGTAGTGGCGCAGGTTGGCCTCCGGGTAACCGTCCATCAGGCCAAAGACCACCAACAGCATCCGGTCCAGCTTGTTGGCTTGCTGAACGGCATATTCCAAAGCATGATTATGCGCTGCCCGTTGGGATTGCTGCATCCAGTATAGAACGTAATCTCCCCGGCGAATGTCGGCCTCATTTAGAGGTTGTATGCGAGTCGGCTGAATGGACATAAATCTCCTTTGAATGACCTTGTTATTGCAGACCTCGTTGAATAGTTTATTGGTTGACGGGTTGATTAGGTAAATTATGGTCATCATTTTAGAATGTCACGATTGTTGCTTAAAGATTTTGGGGACACAGATTTTCACAGATAACCGCAGATTAGTACAAAACGCCTGGCGGCGGAACCATGTCCAGACATATGTAGCTGCCTGCTTGCTATGTGTCCTTTCTCACTGAAGGCGAAACAAACTTTCTTTTTTAATCCGTGGTCATCTGTGTCCTACTTGTTCTTTCTTTTGAAACATCAAGTGTCCAATTATTTTGCAAATATGGCATAAGTCCATATTTTCAACCACTTAACCAATCAACTAATCAACCAATTAACGATATCTGTATTGGTTAAAATTCCGTTTCTCTATGGTTTTCCCTGCGGTAGGGCACAGGCGGTGTGGAGTTTGGGTGTGAAACGTTCAGGATCGGAGGCAATGGGCTTGTTAATGGATTTGGCGATGGCTTTGAGCATACCGTAGAATATCCGCTGATGGAAAGGATAAAGCACATACCAGTACAAAATACCAAAAATCCCTTTGGGTAGAAATCGGGAAAGCATCTGAAGTTCCACCTGACCGTTTGCTTTGGGCGTTATTTGAAACTCAAGCAATGCCTCACCGGGTGTTTTCATCTCAGCCACCAGCAACAGCCGCTGCGGCGCGTCTACCTCTAGAACCCGCCAGAAGTCCAGGGCATCGCCAACGCCGATTTCGGATGGATGCCTGCGCCCCCGTCTCAAGCCGACCCCCCCCACCAACCGGTCCATGATTCCGCGCATGCGCCAGAGAAAATTGCCGGAGTACCAGCCGGTCTTTCCTCCGATTTGACTCACGGGTTGCCAGACTTCATCAACCGTTGCCTTTATCCGGGCTCGATAGCCGCAATTCATAATCGTTCCGCCGGCCCACTCAGCATCGCCGCAATGAGCCCATTCAGGTTCAAGCAAATCGCCCGCATCCATCCAGCAGGTGTCCACCTGTTCCTGTTTGATGCGGTCTAGTGCCAACCGGATGGCTTCCCGGCAGCTTAACAACTTCTGGGGGATAATCGACTGAATCCGATCTTCGGTGCAGACCGCATCGCTGGTCAAACCCTCCGTCAGGGGCAGGGCGATGGATTTGGGAACCGGGCTGATCAGATGAATCCACAATGCGCTCAAGGTGGGGGTGAGAACCGGCACCGGAATAATTAGACGTTTGGGGAGATGGGCTTCTTCGGCGTAAATATCCAGCAAATCACGGTAGGTTAGAATTTCGGGACCACCAATATCATAGGTTTGACCGATCGTTTCTTCATGCTCGAGGCAACCGATAAGATAGGTAATTACATTACGGATGGCAATCGGTTGATTCAATGAGCGCACCCAGCGGGGGGTCGTCATGGCGGGCAGGCGTTCAACCAGATAACGCAGAATTTCGAAGGAAGCGCTACCCGAGCCCAGGATCATCGGTGTTCTCAGGTCAGTGGTGGGGACCGCTCCATTTTGCAGAATGTCAGCGACCTCGATGCGTGATACTAAGTGCTTGCTCAGGGTCCCATCCTTGGCTTCCGCCAGGCCGCCCAGGTATATAATTCTCTCCAATCCTGCGGTGGTTGCCGCCGCAACCATATTGTGGGCCGCACGGCGATCGGCCTCGACAAATTTTTCCTTCTGGGCGATCATGGAGTGAACCAGGTAATAGGCCGCCCAGCAGCCGGAAGCTGCCTGTTTCAGAGATTCAAGATCTAGAACATCGCCTTGGACCAGCTCGAGCCGGTTGTGTCCGGCCCAGGGGCGACAGCCGATTTTTGCCAGATTTCGTCCCATGGCGCGCACCCGATAGCCGGCAGCGAGTAAAGCTGGTATGAGACGCCCGCCGACATATCCGGTTGCACCGGTTACCAGAATAGGATCTGGTTTCATGGCCAGGTTTTCCTTTCTTGGATCGGTGTTAGGTCAAGAATTCTTCTGCCTGAACTACCAGTTAAAACGTATATCAATTGGTGATCAACAAAGCAATTAGTTTCCTTCTCCTACCAGCTCTGTTTCTTTGTCCGGGAAAAAAAACTAATAAACATGTATGGTCCTATCTTGCTTCAAATTTGATTTGTTCGTGTATAAGGAATTTCGTTCAAGAATAAGTTCATAGTTTCATAAATAAAGTAACGTAAAATTTGAGGAAGGGATTCTAATTTAAAAAACAATATCAGACAGGATTTACAGGATTCTTTAGATAGAAGGGCCTTCGGCCTAAGGGTATCTCGCCGCAGGCGAAAAAAATCTTTACCCCGTTAAATTTCGAAGAACTATGTTATCGTAATTATGAATAGGAGCACTAAGTAATTAGATAAATAGGATCCAGGTGAAGTCGACGATCGAACCCGCTGCGATTGGTAACCGTTTCAGCGCTCACTGCATTGTTCCTGGGCGCCATGGATGGTCTCGTCAACAACGGGTCCGGCTGTCCTTGGAAGCAAAACCCTGTACCGGTGATTTTTCTATGTAAAACTTAATATTTGACACTTTCAATATGTCAGTTGGAGCCCCAACTGCAAGTGACTACCAGCGTTCGGCACACAGGGAAGATTGTAAATTGACAGTTATGACAAAAAGAAAAAAGACTTTTTTTCCTGAAATTAAAAGAGTGATTTTGGACTATGAGTATGTGGAAACACCAAAAGATTATCAGAATCATCAATTCTTGGTAGAGCCTCCGAAATAGTGTTAAATGCGGTCGCCGGCAATGATTTATGGGACAAGGCCTAATTTGCTGAAACCATAGGTTGACATAACCCCATAGTTCAAAAGGTGAATATTTCCATTGTCTGGCTATTCATGGTTTCACATACCGGCAGCAAACGCTTATTACACTCAGTTTATCCCCTTATCGTATTACCAGTCTTTCGCAAGTCCTGCACGAGCTCAGACACCCCGAGCTTTTCAAG
Source organism: uncultured Desulfobacterales bacterium (assembly GCA_945787595.1). The sequence continues at coordinate 6,752 of CALZJV010000324.1, forward strand.
GGTTTCAATTTTCTGTAAGCCTGACTCAGCATCCCAGCCCCGCAGTTCATAGTATTCTTTCCGCATTATCTCAAAGGCACTGCGGCACATATTTTCTCCGGCTACACCGGTCGTTATAAATCGAACGTTTTTTCCGTGGGTTCGTTTTAAAATATCCCCAGCAGCATAAACGCCCTTGCTCCAAATCATGGACGCATTTAAGATTTGGACGTTCCCATCATTAATCCAGAGATAAACCGGCTTCTGAGATTGTCCTGAAATGACAATACCGTCGTAACCGGCTCTTTTCAGGTAAGGCCCGAAAAATCCACCGAGGTTTCCGTAACAAAATCCCTCCGGCAATAACATCGGCGACTTTCCAGCGACAACGAACCGGGAAGCTCCCTGGGCGCCGGTAGCCCCCAAGGGACCGCTCATAAGAATTAGGCAATTCTCGGGATCAAATGCACCTACATGAGATTCGACTTCTTCCCAATAAATTTTAGTGGCAATCCCACGCCCGCCCAGAAACCGGTCCGCATAGCCCAGGGTTTCCAGTTCTGAAATTCTTGAATCCGTAAGATCGACTTTGAGTATCTTGCCACACCACCCGTAAATATTCGCTGTCATGTTATGCTCCTTTCCAGGGTTGACGGCATTATTTGCCGACTCTGTAGCCACCTTACAAAATAGCATTATTTTGAATGCAGGATACTTGGCAAATCAGACAATTATCAACAGCTTCATCTGAAAATGGTACCATTCCACCGATGTAGCTTAACCCAAGGTTGAGCGGTTCAGCCCGCCCTGGTGCGACTTATAAGATCATATTACGGCCCGTGTCAGGTTCCCAAATATGAATCTAAATAATTGAGCAACGTAAAGTCAGGTCTGGGCCAGGGGGTTCAACGTTCAGGGTTGAAAAACTCCCAACCAACTCCTATCACAGGGATTCAGCCTTCATGAGTTAATAACGCTTTTTCACCCAATGGGTGAAGCCGGGTATTCCGGATCTTGATCAATATTGTATTCAGTTTTAAATAGTTGTAGCCTTTGAACTTTGAACCCTGAACCTGGAACTGATCAGTTTAGGTTAACATATCAGAACCATATTCAATTTTCAAAGCATCATGCTAGAATAGATTCATTTAAATAGAATTGACCAGTTCAGATATTTACAAAATTTTTGAGGTTAAAAAATGGTGAGATCGAAAAGATTTTCGGCTTTCTGTACTCACTATTCCGCGAACACATTCGAAAAGAAAATTTGATGAAATAAAATGGTTGAAACTGAACCTCATACCAGATATAGAATGAGAAAAACGTGGCGATATCGTTTTACTATCTGAAATAATAGCGAATTCCATATAGTGGCAAGAAATCTGTCAAATTTTTATTTGAATTTAGAGCATATCACAAAATTTAACCGAGGTCTGGATACTCAATGTATCTGTATTGCGATATTAAATCGTGTACTTTTACGGATGACATTACAGATGTGATGATATCAAGAGGGGAATCGTCCCTGCCAGCTGCAACAAAAGAAACAGAGCCCCTGTACACGCCTCCTATCCCTGGCGTTGAATCCCTACAGGCAGAGACGATCATCGCCGCCGTGGGAATCTGTCTTCCGGGGCTGGTTCGGATGAACCTCAGCGGGATAGCTGCCGTACGATCCTTCCACGGAAATATTGTTGCGGCTGGCAGGGGCGGTTCCCCGTGCGCACAGGCGAAGTTTGAAAAAATCCCCTCAAGTAACTAAATAATCACTTGTTAAGGGAGGTGATACATATGGCAAACAATAAGAGCTATTTTAATATCGCATTAGAATCACTTCAGCACGTATATTCAACATATTTACATAACTTCTGGTCTACTTTAGGAGCAGCATTATTGTTTATGGGGTGGATTCTGACGTCAAATAATGCAAGAGAGATTATTGATGAAAATTTGATATATCTAATAGTTATAACTTTTTCGGGAGTATTGCTTGCTACAGCACATACAATTATAGTATTTTATTTTTTCAAACAATCTCAGGCTAAAATGAAAATATTAGATGGTTTTAAGGATAATGGTTTTGATAAAAGATACTACGATAATTACGAACTAACTCACTTAAGGGTATATTTTAACATGATACTTATTTTATGTTTGATTATTTCAGATCTAACCCTAATGTGGACAATATAAATTCACTTGTTAATATACCTGCTGAGATTGTCGAAAAAGTCCTATTTTAGCATTTTTCCTAATTTCGCTTATAGTAATATCAGGTACTTAGAAGCCACAAAATCACCAGTTTTGGGTTTTTCGACAGTCTCGCTATGTATCAAGCCTTGGGGCTCTTTGATTTTTTTAAGATAGCCATAACATATATGAATTATGGCGTATTTTCACATAATGGCAAGAAATCGTTCGTCGAGAATCTGTCAAATTTGGGGCAAATTTAGAGCATACCACAATTTTAAACGAAGTCCGGATACTTTCAATTTATGTTGATTAGGCTGATATTTGGACTTTTGGCAATATGGTTTTGCCTCAAACCTCCAAAGAATTTTTTTGCTTATCCTTCAGTAACCAGTTTTTTTGGAGTTATAATCAAAAGTTGTGTTTAAGGAATTAGGTGG
>CALZJV010000325.1 GCA_945787595.1 uncultured Desulfobacterales bacterium
ATCAGGAAGATACTCAAGGATAGACAACAGATAAGCTTTTTCATCTTGTTACCTCCTTTGTCCTGTTATTTCATTGCTATACTAATCCAAAGGTGCAAGTTGATCAGTGGGGAATGACAACATAATCAGTTTTTTTAAATTTTTTTCAGTACGATACATTTTGCAAATATAGTCGATTCTTCTCCTTTTGATGCCAAAATACGGATCTCTCAGCCAGTGCGTCTTCAAGCTGCCATTTGTGGTTGAAAACCTGGCCCTCCAGTTCTCGGAGCGGTAAGATAAAATTTTCGGTGATTAATTGATTATTTATGGCATCAATTCGATATGCAGTAATTTCCAACTTATCAATTTCGGTCGAAGCCATGATGAAATTGCGATTTTGATCGATAAGCATCTTCTGGTTCAAAAGCACCTTGTGGAATCGAAGCGCATTAGCAAATTCTTTGTTGAACAGGTGTTCAAGTTCACGCAAAGAAATTTTTTCCGTCTGAATCCGCTCTATGGCTTCCGGTGTCAATCCGTATTTTGTGGGCCGGAAAACTTTCTGTTCAAATACGTTTTGCAAAAAAAATAATGATAGAAAGCTTAAGATGGATGCAATAACAGGGCTTACCGCCCAGCTGCTGGCAATTCCGCCCAGGGTTCGCCACCGAATACCCCGGCCGCCTTTCAGAAGTCCAATTCCAACAACCGCGCCCACAACCGCCTGGGAACTGGAAACCGGAACAAGCGGGATAGGCGGCAAACCCAGCTGAATCAGAAGGTTTTGCAAACCCTGCGATGCAAAAAGAAACAGAACCACGGAATGGGCGGATACGACAACAAAAGCAGCTACCGGTGAGAGTTTGAAGATGCCTTCGCCGACAGTCGCCATCACCCGTTTGGAATAGGTGAACACCCCGACGGCAATGGCAATCGCCCCGATAAAAAACAGCTGCTGCGCTGATGATAGTTTAAACCACCCATAAAATGAAATGTCTGAAAAGGGGGAGACCGGGACGAATACGCCCATCACATTAGCAATGTTGTTGGCCCCCAAGCTGTAGGAGCCGAATGCGCCGACCAGCAGCAGTCCGTAACGCGTTAATATGTCCTGCGAAAATATGCCCAGTTTGAATTTTGAAATAAAGAAGACAACGACCTTGTAGATTGCAATTGCAATAACGGCAGACAGGATGGGACAGACCACCCAGGTAGTCACAATTTTGGTCAAGGAATTGTAATCCGTGGGCGACCCCGTGAAAAGATTCCACCCGATAATGGCTCCTACAATGGCCTGAGATGTGGATACGGGATAGCGGGCCTTTGTCATGAGATAAACACTCGCAGCGGCTGCAAATGCCACAATAAAGGCACCGGCAATGGCATTGACCGAGCCCAATTTGCCCAAGGTGTGAGACGCACCAGCACCACTGATGACGGCTCCCAAAATCACAAATATGCTGCACCAAACGGCAGCTGTCCTGAAATGAATCATTTTGCTGCCGACGGCCGTGCCAAAAACATTGGAGGCGTCATTGGCTCCCAGCGACCAACCCAGAAATAGACCGCTGGACATGAAAAATGCAAACATGATTGCCCCTTATAATGAACGTTTGATTACATATATACTTAGTTTGTCAGCCACATCTTCGGCTTGATCCGCTATCTGATCAACATGAATCACGAAGTCGCGCAATTGGAGCTTATGGCTCAATTGCAGTTCACTCTGTCTGAAGATGTTACGCTGAAGCCGGGTTGAAACCTTGTCCGATTGCTTTTCCCAATAGGAAACTTTGTGCATGTGATCTGCAACCGCAGCGATATCTTTAAAAAATGCCCTCGCCGAACGTACCATGGCCTCTACCGCATCAACCACGCATGCAACCAATTCTTTAAAGTCATTATGCATTTCAGCGGGAATAGTGGGATACTCGATTTCAAACCGCCACATCGCTCCTTTAAAGCGGTCCAGCAAGGCGTCCATATTTTCCAACAGTTCCAAAACGTCGCCTCTCGATTCGGGTATCAGGGTCTGCATATAAAGCTGTTCCTCCAGAGAACGCCGCAGGGAATCTCCCTGATTTTCGGTGTGCGTAATGTCTTCAAGCTTTTTTTCGAAAGACTCCACATTGCCTTTCAAATATGAATCGACACCCAGTTTGAAGAGCAACCCCGATTCACTCACATTGTCTAAAAAATCATCGATTCTTTTTCCGATTTCAAGTTTTCGTTTTAAAATTCTAAAATCCATTCTCAAATCCTGTGTTCAGATTTCTCAACCACGACTTCAGTGACTATCATTTCGTACCAAATCAACAGATCATTTATTATGAGACAATCTTCACCATGATCAGCTGAATTTGGTCGTTGGTTTCGATGGCCTGCGAAGAAATGCTCGAAATACTTTGCATGCAGTCGTTTAGGTGTGATTTTTGCCAATGATCGAGATCAGAAGAATATATTTGATTTTTCAAATTGCTTGCCAGGGTATTTACTTCAGCCCTTTTCACCAGAAACTCATCGACATTTTTTCTGATAACCTTCAGTACATCGTCACCCCTCAAATAGTACAGGACACTTTCATGTAGGGGGCGGAACAAAAAGAAGACCATCCGCACCATGGTTGAAAGCTGATTTTTGATTTTTACGGGTATTTCCGGTTGCAGGTACAAAAAAGTTTCACAAGACAATGTGGCCGCATCGGCAATCCTGCCGACGCTTTTCACAATTCTAAGCAGATCACCCCGGATGACGGGAAAATAGGCACCATTGCAGAGCCTATCCCAAATTTCCCGGCGTGCGGTTTCCAATGAGGAGGAAATTTCATTTTTCCTCAGAAGCAGGTAGTTTATTTTTTCAAGATCATCTGAGAGATAGTAACTGAGAGCTTCGGAAGAAACTTTTAGCCATTCCTTTATCTCATCGAGGTGCTTTTCCAGCAGGAAAATAACCTCTCTTTCTTTTTTGAGCATCATTTTTTGCAAACCTCCCGCAGCCGTTTTGATTGAAATCTTTTCTTGCAGTTTAAAATAGTTAATATTTTCTGTAAATTACGTCTGTATAGTATCTTTAAATAACAGAAACCCAGTATTCAGGCATAACCTAAATCCGGTAGCCGGGCCGTTGGTGACAATATCTTATTGATTTTTATTGTGATTTGATTTTTAATTGAAAGAAACTAAAAAAAAATATCAAAGCAGGCGCTATGGGAGAGAAATTTAGAATTGTTATCGCCGAAGATTACACGATTGTTCGGCAAGGCTTGAAATCCTTATTGGACTCTTTTTCCGATTTTGAGGTCGTCGGTGAAGCAGTAGACGGCAAAGAAGCCATCGAATCGGTTGGACGTTTGAAGCCGGATCTTGTTCTAATGGATTTATCGATGCCAAAGACAGACGGTATCACTGCCATCAAGGAAATAAAAAGATGTCTGCCGGAAACCAAAATCCTTGCTCTGACAGTTCACAAAACCGAAGGCCATGTTCGAATGGCGCTTGAATCCGGAGCGGATGGTTATATTTTAAAAGACGCCTCCTGCACTGAGTTAGAAATGGCCATCAGAAATATTTTAGATGGAAAATCATACCTGAGTCCCGAGATTTCCGACGGTATTATTCAGGGATATCTATCGGGGGTAAAAGCTGCCAAAACGGAAACAATGACCGGCAATCTCACCCCGCGGGAAGTGGAAGTGCTGAAACTGATTGCCGAGGGCTACAAGAGTAAGGAAATTGCCGATTATCTGTCAATCAGCATCAATACCGTCGATAAACACCGGGCGAATTTGATGCGAAAGCTGGATCTTCACAACGCCTCTGCGCTAACCCATTTTGCGCTCAAAGAGGGGTTGATGGGTAAATAAGCTACTCCTTGCCGATCGGCCACGCGGCGCAAATCCTGGTGGCTTGCCCCGGGGCGGTCTCTAAAGTAAAAATGCCGCCTGAAAGCTCAATTCGCTCCCTCATGCCGGCCAGCCCGAATCCTTGTCCAGCAGCGTTTTGCGGCGAGGGCTTTTTGGAATCGAAGCCGCTTCCATTGTCTTCGACAATTAGCTTGACGGTATTCCCCTGTTGTTGCAAACTTAGCTGCACGCGATCGGCCCCACTGTGTTTGGCAACGTTATTGAGGGATTCCTGTAAAACCCTGAAAATCACAGTTTTTAAAGTTTCGGGAATTTGATCCTCCTCAACCTCAATCAATTTTAAAATTCGAATATTTTTATATATGTTCTCAAACTGCTGGCAAAACCAGTAAATGGTTTCCGAAATACCGATATCGTCCAGGGTGGACGGCCTCAGCCCCATGGCGATTCTTCGCGTTTCGTCGACCGTGGCCCGAATTAGCGGAATTATGTCGTCCAGCACCTTGAACTGGGGTGCCGTCTCGGTCTCTTTAAGCCTTCTGACGCCGTTTTCGAGAGCAAATTTTATTCCTGTCAGCGCCTGCCCGATGCCGTCGTGAAGCTCACGGGCAACCCGTTTGCGCTCGTTTTCCTGGGCTTCCAATATTTTGGAAGAGAGAAGACGTAGCTCTTTTGCCGATTTTCGCAACATTTCCTCCGCCCGCTTACGTTCCGTGTTGTCCTGTGCCACGCATACAATTCCCCCGCTATCAGATATCAAGGAGCCGGATAAGGATACAGGTATCCTCTGAGTGCCTTTGCCAACCAGTTCGGTTTCTAAATTACGGACGGACTTTGTTCGGTTGACTTCATCTAAGAAAATATGGTCGGTCTTCGCACTGTCAAATATCACATCTACCGTCTTCCCGATCAACTCCCTTTCTTCATATCCCAGCAAATCAAGGGTGGCCCGGTTGGCCTTTTCTATTATTCCTTCCGAATTGATCACAATCAGCATATCCGCCATGGATTCTATGATTTTATCTACATAATTTTTTGAAACGGTAACCGCCTTTAAATCGACCGTCATTTTGTTGAATGCTTCGGCAACGATACCGATTTCATCTTTTGTTGTAACCGGGACGTTTGTATCCAGGTGTCCCTTGCCTACACGCAGGACACCATTTTTCAATGCGATCAGTTTCACGGAAACCGAGCGGGCGAAAAAATAATAAAACGTGCTTCCCACTGCAATGCCCAGTAAATAAACAATCAGGCTCATAAATCGAAAATCGCGCTTTGCTTTTTTATATTCCAATTTGCCTTGCGCCATGATCTGATCGACAACGGTCTCCATTTTTGCGATCACTTTTTTAAATTCACCTTGAAGACCCTCTTCATCAGTCCGGCCGACTTTTTTTTGCAACGCTACAAATTTTCGAAAAGCGTTTTCATAGGAGGTCAGATCTTCTGATATCTTTGTTGCTTTGGGGTTGGGTATCTTTAAAACTTCCTTGCGTAATCCGGTTATCCGGTTGCGAATATCCTGCAGATACTTTTCATCGCCCCTCAGAAGGTAATCTTTTTCCAGTCTTCTGAGTTGAAGCAACGATTCCTGCATATCCGTTCGGTTCATGCCGGCTATTTGGGCTTCGACCGCATGGATCGCACGGCGCCATTGCCCAAGCAAGCCCCAGTCTTTGAATCCAATTTTTTGGTAGGTTTCTACCAATTCGGTAAAAATATTGTTGTATTCCTTCACCAACTGCATAAGCCGATCTGCACTATTGTTGTCGTTGATAGGTCGCCAGCCTATCAGTTGTCCGATTTTTTTCTGAGCATTTTTTGTAAAGCGTAGGTGGGCTTGGAGGTTGTTTGAAATGCCCGCGTTATAGAATCTTTCATTCTGTAAATCGCGAAGGATAAAACTTTTTTCAGCAATACGGGCATTCAGCATCTGAATGATAATGCTGTCTGTCATCGTGTGAATCCGTTCTGCCCGCTCCGTTTTATTTAGAAAATACGACATAGTCAAAGAGGATGGTAAAACAATCAGCAAGATGGACGACCAGCCAATGATCAAAAACTTGATAAATATGTTCTTACGCCAGAACCACTTTTTCATTATTTTCTCACTTTCAAAATAAAATGTACGGATAATTTCCAGGGTTGTTCTTTCATGATAATATCTTTGGAGTAATTTGCTATTAGCATAAGGCCGAAGCAGCAGCAAAACAATTCATTTTTAAATCAATAAGGGCAAGCCCGGTTGGATGATTTTCGCTCACTAATTGATTAGAGGATATTGCCAATATGAAATAGATCCACCCCGACCAGTCAATATTGGAAAATTTATTTAAAAAGTAAGTCTCTTAACTGAGAGCATTTTTCAATTTGAGGAAAGGAAGCAGTCTCTGCTGTGTGATTTCGGATTCAGCTATGGCAGGCTGGAGATAGAAATCTACATACGAATTGGTGCAAAAGCGGTTGGAATCGAAATTCCTTTTATCTTTCAAACTGCCCGGCTAAATATTTGCAAATCAACAGCAAAGGTCAGCAACATTGGGGGTAGCTTCTACAAGATCAATGTTTCAATTAAAGCATATAATTTTGCAGATTAGCTAATGGCCAATACATTGTTTTTTGAGCCTTGATTTTTTTTAAATTCCGTGCTCCCACACTTTGTAGACCCATCTGATTTATTTCATCAACAAACCTATAGTTGCCACGGTAAATTTGTTCTAACATAGGGCTTCGCTGATCCTGGCCGGAGCACCCAGGTAATGATGCTCCTGCATCAGTTTCTGAAAATGCTGCTCCTCAAGCGGACGGACGGACCGGTCAAGGACTTCTAACAGGTTCAACACAGTTACCCCTGGGATGAAGTGTCATATGGCTTCTGATATACCTCATGCGGAGGCGTTTGTTCATAATTTTCTTCAAGTAGCTGATATTATTTATTAGATAAGACAGGAAAAAAATAACCTGGCCATGCAATTTGGTCTTATTGACAATTCCTGCAATTAGGATATGTTTGTTTTATCGCATCCTGGCAAAATGGTATAGTGATGACAGTGCAACAGAAATCCAGCTTTTTATATTTTCCACTGAAAACAGAATATACGGCCATCTGGATAGTGGCCATTATTGGCCTTATACCCGCGCCTTGAAACACGGAATCGAGAGAAATCTTGAAGCTGTGACAACTATCCGGGATCTCTGCCTTTCTTCAGAGGGGGTTGAGCAAGTCGAGTTTCAGCTTTTTGCCCGATCGCTTTTGGCGCGCTATCACGGTATTCAGGCGCTGATGTGGATTCCGCATGTTCCTCATTTGGTGAATAAACCAATTGAGAAAATGACAAAAAGTGTATCCCAACAGTCCCAGATTACGGTGCAGACAGCCGAGGGTGAGGTGACAGGGGCAAACCCTCGCAGCACATCGGTTCCCCTTTATTACGCAGAGTCTCTCGAAGGTAGCGACATATCCGTGGATTTTCACCTCGGTTCCAATCCCGTGTTTCGCGAAACCCTCAACAGAGCACGGGCTACCGCGAAAATGGCTGTCAGCGAACGTATCAAATTGAGACCGGAGCCCGGCGATCATATTGGTTTCATGGCCAGTCTGCCCGTCTTTCGCCAGGAATTACCAGAGAATACGCCCCAGGATGAAAATTTACTGGGTTTCGCCGTGGGAGTATTTCGGGTTGAAGACCTAGCCAATACTTCGATTGAACTCTTGGAGCCAAGGGGAGTGGACGTTCTGATCCGCGATGAATCGGCCTTGGAGGGGGAGAGGTATCTGCATTTTTATTCCAGCAGACTGCGGTCACGAGATCCGTCAGAGCCGGCAAATGGGAAGTCGTTTGGGGAGGAGGGGAAAATTCAGATCTCCTCCACCTTTGATGTAGCCGACCGGACATGGTCGGTAACCTGCATACAAACCGAGCAATTCCGCAGTGCAGAGACGTTCGAGCAAAGTCCTTGGGTTGTTTTTGGGGCCGGGCTGCTGTTCACAGTGCTGTTGTCTTTTTATCTCGCGCGCATTAAAGAGAACATGCTGGAACGCTCTCGGATGCAAGAAGCCATTATGGATCGCGAGGAACTCTTTCGGCAGATGACAGAGAATGTGGATGGCATGTTTTGGGCCATCACGGGGGATATCGGTAAAATCCTTTACCTTGGTCCAGCCTATGAAAAGATATGGGGTGTACCTCCCAAGGATTTGGCCAGTCAACATGCTCCCTTCTTTGAAGCCATACCGCCCGAGGATCAGGAGCGCCTTATGGCGGTCTGGCGTCAAATTAGCCAGGATAAGGTAAATGTCGAAGTGATGCATCGTGTCATCCGGCCTGACGGCTCAAAACGTTGGGTCCAGACACGAGGTTTCCCGGTAAAAGATGAGATGGGCGATGTCTTCCGGATTGTTGGAATCACGGAGGATATAACCGAAAAGAAACTGGCGGAAGAGGCGTTGCGGCAATCCGAAGCCAAACTACGTGCATTATTTAACCAATCGCCCGACATCATCATGACGGTGGATCGGGAAGGCAAGATCCAGCTGATGAACCGTTCCCACCCGGCCATGCCGGTGGAGGGGGCTATTGGGCGTAGTTCTTTCGATCTATGGCCTTCCGAGTTTTGGAAATGGTACCGCAAGGCTCTCAAGAAAGTGTTTCGCAAGGGGCGCATCAAGCATTTCGAGCATTCAACGACCGATTCCCAATATTGGGAGGGGCGGATCGTGCCGATTAGCAGCGACGTACCGGTGACCGCTGCGATGGTTATTGCTACCGATGTGACGGAAAAGCACAATCTGGAATTGCAGGCGTTACGTAATGCCCGCCTGGCTTCCATCGGTGTTTTGTCGGCCGGCGTTGCCCATGAAATTAACAATCCTAACAATTCCATTTCGTTCAGTGCCTCGCTGATCTCCAGAGCCTGGCAGGATATCACGCCGATCCTGGTGGAATATTATCAAAAGAATGGCGATTTTTTGATGGGCGGTATCTCTTTTTCGGAAGCGCGCCAGACCCTGCCCCAACTGTTATCGGAAATCGGCCACAATTCCGAGCGGATAAAGCGGATCGTACAAAACCTGAAGCACATGGCAAGGCAGGAAAAGGATGAGCTGAACCAGACAGTCGATATCCAGCAAGTCTTAGAAGGAACGATGATGATCCTGCACAATCAGATCCAGAAATACACCGATGTCTGCACGCTGGAGGTGAGTGACGATCTTCCGCTGGTGCGAGGGAACTCTCAACAGCTGGAGCAAGTTTTCATCAATCTCCTGTCGAACGCCCTCCAGGCGCTGCCCGAGAGAAGTTGTGGGGTCCATATCAATGCCGCTCTAAATGAGGATCATGAATATTTGACGGTCACGGTACGGGATGAAGGGTGCGGCATCTCCGAGCGCGATCTAGGTCGGCTCACAAAGCCATTTTTTACGACCAGGGGGGAATCCGGCGGAACAGGACTGGGGCTTTCCATCTCCCAATCGATCGTCGAAAGGCACGGCGGTTCACTGGTTTTTGCTTCGAAACTCGGCAAAGGAACCACCGTAACGGTAAAAATACCCTTGATCGCTTCGAGATAAGGAGACGACACCATGAAACCGCGTACCTCATCATCACTACCGGTGTTGCTCGTCGACGACGAGTCGACCGTACTTCTGAGCTCCAAAATGATCCTCAGCAGCGCCGGCATTGGGCCGATTGAGACAGTTCAAGACAGCCGGGAGCTTATACCGCTGCTATCTCGACAGCAGGCAGCAGTGGTCGTTCTTGACCTTTTTATGCCCTATATTCCGGGCAGTCAACTTCTGCCTGAGATTATCAAACAATTCCCCGAACTTCCGGTTATCGTGATGACCGCGGCCCAGGAGGTGGATACGGCCGTTGCCTGCATGAAGGAGGGCGCCTTCGATTACCTTGTCAAGCCGGTAGAGGAGAGCCGCTTTGTCTCCAGCGTAAAGCGGGCGCTGGAGATAAGGTTGCTGCGCCGGCAGGTGGACACCCTCAAACACTATCTTATCTCGGATGATTTGGAGCATAGTGATGTATTTGCCCCCATTATTACCACCAGCCGAAAGATGCGCGCCCTGTTCCAATATATGGAGGCGACCGCAACGTCCAACGAACCGGTGCTCATAAGCGGTGAAACCGGCGTTGGCAAAGAGTTGCTGGCAGAGGCGCTGCACCGCCTCAGTGGAAGACCTGGTAAGTTGGTCCAGGTCAATGTCGCCGGATTGGACGATACCCTCTTTGCCGATTCCTTGTTCGGACACAAGAAGGGGGCTTACACGGGGGCCGATACATCCCGCGAAGGTCTGGTGGCCCAGGCGGCCGCTGGAACGCTTTTTCTGGACGAGATTGGCGACCTGAAAACCGCCTCGCAAATCAAACTCCTGCGTCTGCTCGAGGAGAGACAGTATTATCCTCTGGGATCAGATGTCGCCAAAGCCGGCGAGGCCAGGGTTATTTGCGCCACCAATCGCAGCCTGCAGGAGCGGATGTCAAAACACCACTTCCGATCAGACCTCTATTTTCGCCTCTCTGTGCATCAAATCTGTGTGCCGCCGCTCAGAGAACGTAAGGAGGACATACCGGTGCTGGTCGACCACTTTGTCGAAAATACAGCGCTGTCGATGGACAAAAAAGCCCCCCTGCCACCGTCCGAGCTGTATACGCTGCTTGCCACCTATTATTTCCCCGGCAACGTGCGCGAACTGCGGGCCATGATCTTCGATGCCGTTGCTCAACACAAAACCGGCCGCGTTCTTTCCATGCATAGCTTTCATAGGGTGATTCAAGCCCAGCAAGCTTCCCCCTTGATTGAGGTAAAGGGCCAGGGCAAGTCTACAGATCGGTTCCCCACACTGAAAGAGGCCGAAAGACTGCACATCCAGGCAGCATTGCGGCAGGCAAACGGAAATCAGGGCATTGCCGCAACGCTGCTGGGTATCTCCCGACCGGCGCTAAACCGGCGTCTGGCGCACTTAAATACCTCAGACAAGGAGTAAACCTCCGGGACCCGGATTTCCATGCTAAAGTAAATGCTGGGGCACATCTCTGGGGGGGGGTGTAACATTTTATTTGGTTACAGCCTGCCCCGTCAACCATTTAACCGATAGAAATTGTTACTGATTTCAATGCATGCCACGCCCCGTCATCTAAATGGGCGTTCATTTTGTTACACCCCTGACCTCACCGTTTTATCCTCCCAATATTTCTCTATCTATTTGATATTACAATATCTATTCTTTTGCCAGACGTTTGGCGCGGTTTGTGCAAAATGAT
>CALZJV010000326.1 GCA_945787595.1 uncultured Desulfobacterales bacterium
ACACCCGACACCTGAACACTGCTGGCAAATGTAATCACCCATATCACCCCTCAGGGGTGGACCAAAGCCGGGCCCTCTGGACCCGGATCTTTACTTTTTAATATAAATGAAGGAGGAAAGTATGGCGATTGAAGTTATGATTAGAAGGAGGGTCAAACAGGGCTTGCAGGCAAAAAAACTGGTTCCTCTAATTTTACAAATGCGAAGTCTAGCCATGCATCAACCAGGCTATATATCCGGCACCACTTTAAGCAACTTAGAACGACCAGAAGATTGTTTGGTCATAAGCAGATGGGAATCAATTGACCATTGGAAGAGCTGGTTTCATAGTAGCAAAAGAGCTGAAATTGAGAGCAAAATTGAGACATTGGCTGGGAAAAAAGCGGAATACGAGTTCTATGCTCCAATGGTGCCCTGAACCGAAGCTGAAAAAGCTACTCGCATGCAGCCTGAATGTATCATCATTTTTTTCATCTCAAAGAAGCCGTTACTAATTGCTGATAACCGGTTTCATTCCCTGGCTCCATGACTCCGCAAAAGTGCTATCACCTTCTTTTGACCTCTTTCAGTGGCAAACTTCAAGGCGGTCGTGCCGATGTTGGTCGTTGCGTCGACATCGGCCCCTTCGCGCAGAAGGAGTTCCACTACTTTCGTGTGACCCCTCCAGGAAGCCAGGATCAAGGGTGTCATGCCGTTCTCGGCGCGGGCATTGATATCCGCTCCTGCGCTGAGGAGGCGTTTAACCTCTTCAAGTCTTCCAGCGTTGGCAGCTATCCTCAACGCCATGCTTTTATCTACGGGATCATTCGCTTTTTTTTCAGAGTCTTTATTGACTTCCCTGTTCTGTTGCTTGACTGCGGTTTCATTTGCGACTTCATCAGAATTGCTCGCTTGGATTTCTTCGGTTACTGCGGCCTCTTGGGGCGGGGCGGTGTTGCTATAATGTTTAATACCGTTTTCATCGGTCCAAGAATAAATACCAGCAATAAGGTTTGACGAACAAAAGCAAATAACCAGAACGGCTAACGATATTTTTTTTAATTTCATAACTCCTCCATATCCATATAGAATGATGACAATAAGAATTCCTTTTTGATCGAGCGCGTATAAAAAATATGGACATTACCAATAATTATTTATTCATCGGCATAATTCTGCTGATACTTTAGTTGGGAAAATCATAAGCGGGTAATGGGAAGTTCAGCAGCGTTTTGAAGGGGTAAATGATGAGGGAAGGAAGAGGGGTTTAGTGGCTTTTTATGTTAAGACAGTCTGCATTTCCCCAACCTTTCTCCAAGATGGGCTCTGCTCAGTCTTGAACTTTCCGCTTAAATTTATCTATATTTTTCACATTCTGCCATCAACTCCGTTTTTTTTACCAGAGCTAATTGGCTGCTGTCAACCTGTTTTCGAGTCCATGGGTACCTGTTTTTAATCGATTTTCCAGCTTTTCATTTATTGACATTTAACGTTTAACGTTATATGGTTTGATCATGCTTAACTCGTTTAAAGACACAGAGACCGAAAAGGTTTTTAACCGATATTTTTCAAAGAATTCCCCACCAACGCTTCAGCGCAGCGCGCTGTTGCAGTTGCGATCATTGAACCAGGCACGAAATATCAATGATTTGCATAACTCGCCATCGAATCATTTAGTGAAATTGCATGCGGATCGAAAAGGTAAATACAGTATAAGGATCAACAAGCAATGGAGAATCAGTTTTATATGGGAGGGCAATAATGCTTACGAGGTCGAAATTGCTCAATATCACTCCAATCGAGGTGCATCATGAAGAAAAAAAGAATGGCTCCTGTCCATCCAGGTGAAATCCTTCTGGAGCAATTCTTGAAACCGCTGGCGATGAGCCAGAACAAACTGGCTTTAGAAATCAGTGTGCCGCCGAGGCGCATCAACGAAATCGTCAAGGGCAGGCGAAGAGTCACAGCTGACACAGCCATGCGCCTGGCAAGGTTTTTTAAAATGACGCCTGAGTACTGGATGGGTTTGCAGGCAGATTATGATCTTGATGTTGCCCGGGATGAACTGGAAGAGCGAATCAAGTATGAAGTACGACCTTGCGCTTCACGGATAACCTGACCAAGCGGCAAAAGGGTAGGAAAAACGATGGCCACGTCTCAACCAAAGATGCGAAAAGAAACTGACAGCATGGGAGAAATCCAAGTTCCTGCCGATCGTTACTGGGGAGCACAAACCCAGCGATCGCTGATTTATTTTTCCATCGGCAAAGACCTTATGCCCATCGAAGCTGTCCATGCCATGGCAATTATCAAAAAGGCGGCGGCTCTGGCCAATCACAGACTCGGAAAGCTGTCAAAACAAAAGATGCAACTGGTCGTGCAAGCAGCCGATGAGGTCATCGAAGGCAAATTGGATGACCATTTCCCCCTGCATGTGTGGATGACGGGCAGCGGGACTCAGTCCAACATGAACGTCAACGAAGTTATCGCCAACCGTGCTATCGAAATTGCCGGTGGTGAATTGGGCAGCAAAAATCCCGTTCATCCCAATGACCATGTCAACATGTGCCAATCCTCCAACGATGCCTTTCCGACGGCTATGAATATTGCCGCCGCCAGAGCGATTAAAGAAGTCCTGATTCCCAAGGTTAAAAAACTGCGGGATGCCCTGGATCGCAAGGCCAAAGCCTGGGACGACATCGTCAAAATCGGGCGTACCCACATGCAAGACGCCGTCCCGCTAACCCTCGGTCAGGAATTTTCCGGTTATGTGGGTATGCTTGACGATGATATCGAATGGCTTGAAGGGGCTTTGAAGGGGCTTTACAAGTTGGCTTTGGGTGGAACGGCGGTTGGTACCGGTCTAAATTCCAGCAAAGATTTTGCTAAAGAAGCCGTGCAGAATATCACCGCAATCACAGGCTTGAAGTTTGTACCGGCACCCAACCTGTTTGCCGTCATGGGCGCGCACGATGCTCTGGTACAGTCCAGCGCAACCATGAAAACACTGGCGGTTTCGCTGTACAAAATCGCCAATGATATCAGGTTGCTCAGCAGCGGACCGAGGGCTGGTTTGTATGAATTGAAGATTCCGCAGAATGAACCGGGCTCATCGATTATGCCTGGAAAAGTCAATCCCACCCAGTGCGAAGCCATGACCATGGTGGCCGCTCAGGTCATGGGGTATGACACTGCGGTCGCTTTTGCGGGTGCCGGCGGCTACCTGGAGATAAATCTATATAAACCCATGATGATTTTCAACATTATCCAGTCCGTCCATAT
Source organism: uncultured Desulfobacterales bacterium (assembly GCA_945787595.1). The sequence continues at coordinate 3,262 of CALZJV010000326.1, forward strand.
TCTGGCGGACGGCTGCAACAACTTCACAGACTTCCTGGTAGAGGGTACGGAGCCGAACCGCAAGAAGATTGATTGGTATTTGCATGAATCGCTTATGCTCGTCACATCCTTGAGTCCGGTGATTGGCTATGACAAGGCTTCTGAAATAGCGCACTTTGCCTTTGAAAATGAAGTGACACTCAAAGATGCGGCTTTAAAACTTGGCTATATCAGCGCTGAAAAATTCGATCAAATTGTCGACCCATATAAAATGGTGCATCCGGACAGCTCATGAGACAAATTTATTTGACACGCCAATTCCATTTTCCTATACTATCGTAAAAAATGAGGAATTTAAGACTGTTAAAGGAAAGCCTGTGGAAAACTACCTTAATAACAAGAATCGTGTACGATGGTGGATCATAACAATTATAATTTTCATTGGTCTTGCCGTCATTGTTTTCGTCGGATTTTTTGTCTGGAATTCAGTCCGTACCGATAATAAGAAGATACAGGGAAAGATTGAAGCAGAGGTGGAAAAGCCCCCCGAGTTGCCGCGGATGGCAAACCAGCCCCCAAAAATCAAGGCACCCGAGCCGGCCACCCCATCTTACGCACCGGATGCTCCCCTGCTTGAACAGGTGCGGGAAGCGATGAGAAAGGGAATCGATCCGGATGGTGCCCTGGCAATGGCGAAATCACTGCCGGACAAGCCGGAAAGGGCCGACGCAGCATTTATTTTATTGGAGTATGCCGCTGAAGCCGAAAATGGGGAAGCTGCTTTAGAAGTCGCAAGGTATTTTGATCCCACGTTTGCCGGGGACAGCGGGACGATTGTTAAAGATCCTGAGGTTGCCTACGACTGGTATCAGTTGGCGTTGTCCCAGGGATTGCTCGAAGCCGATATTCACATTTCTAATCTTAGACAATGGGTTACAAAACAGGCGGCTGAAGGATCTTATAAGGCACGCGAATTGTTAAAAAATTGGCAATAGCTGTTTGGTGTCTCTTTAGAAATAGCTGTTTTCTTAAATGTCTACCCAGGCGAATATTTTAATCCTCGAAATACTGATTGTATTCCTGTGATTAATCCTCCGGCGGCGGATGGTCCTCCTTGAACTTGTAGCAACTATCTCATTTCTGAGCGGACACTATTTAACAATGGAGTATGAAATGAAGGTTAAAAAAGTGATGGCCCCAAAGTCAGCCAGAGTGATTTCATTAATGGCAGTTTGCCTTGCCTGTCTGGTGCTCATTTGGACAAGCGCCGTAACGGCCCAGCTGCGCAATCCTCTGCTCATACCCGGTAAGCGGACTTTGTATCAAAAGGTGATAACCCATCCGGGTGCAAAATTGTTTGCCATCGATGGTGACTCCGTGAAGGTTCTGGAAAATTGGATTAAGCCGTTTACGGTGTATTACATTTATGATCGGGCTTCAGTGGCTGGTGAACCCTGGCTGGAGGTCGGACTCTCGAGCACCGAGGGCTCTATCGGTTGGATCAATGGGACGAAAGCATCCGACTGGAACCAGGCCTTGACTCTCGTTTTTACGGAAAGAACCGGTCGCCGTCCGGCGCTATTTTTTAGGAATCTGAATTCTCTTCAAACATTAGCCGGCTCGCCGACTCCGCGAAAAGGAACATCTGATCTCGTATCTCAATTTAGCGCGATTCAATCCGGGGAAATTTCACAGCCGGATAATTTTCCACTATTGGCAGTTGAACCACCCAGAGAGGCTGTATCTGAAAAGCGGTTCTACCTAATACCCATTTTTAATGCACTCGAGCTTTTTGAAGGCATTAAATTTCTGGAAGTGGCCTCCATAGATCCCGGATCCGGTCTATTACCAGTGGATGCGGAATTAAAAACAGCCATTGTATTTGTCATCGATACCACTATTTCCATGAAACCATACATTGAACGGACCCGGGAGGCTGTTCGCAAAATTTATGATGCTATTGAAGAAGCCGGCCTGTCCGATAAGGTCGCTTTCGGACTGGTTGCCTACCGTAACAGCACCCGTAAAACATCGGGTCTTATCTATGAAGCCAGAGTGTTGTCTGATTTACGGGACGGACGTAAACGCAAACAGTTTGAATACGCCCTGGGCCATGCAGAGGAAGCCAAAGTCTCCACGCATTCCTTTAATGAAGACGCCTTTGCCGGGCTAAAGACGGCGCTTGACAAACTTTACTGGGCGCCGTACCAGTCCAGACTGGTTTTTCTTATTACGGATGCAGGTGCGATCCGTAACGACGATCCTTATTCCTCCACGGGGATGAACGAGGCAGAGATCGCCGACCTGGCGGCAGCCAAAGGGATCAAGATTTTTGCCTTACATCTTAAAACGCCCGCAGGTAAAAAGCGAAATAACCACGATTATGCTGAAATCCAATACCGAGTTTTGACCGGGCATAGCGATCCGAATATCGGGGATCTATATGTGCCCATCTCAGCCGATCGGGCTGCTGCCGGTGTGCAGGGCTTTGGGGGTGTGGTTGAAGGTGTCGGCGCTCAGATGGTTGAATTGGTGAGAGCCACAGGTGCCGGTGAGCGTCTGGTTCTACCGGATGCATCTGTCGCTCAAACGAAGGATGCCGTGCAGGAAGCCATACGCAAAGCTGCCATCCTGGGGTATGCCATGCAGCTGGAGTTTTTAGGGGCCCGTGGCGGTGTCAAATCTCCGGAGGTAGTCAAAGCCTGGGTTTCAGACATGGATCTTGCCAGACCCGACACGCCAACGTTTAAAGTGGGTGTGCTGTTAACAAAAAATCAACTCAGCGACTTAAATTGGCGTCTAGAGGTGGTGCTTGATGAGGCCCAGAGAACCAAGCGGACAGGGGCCAAAGATTTCTTTAACAGTATCCTGTCGGTGGCCGCCCAAACATCCCGCGATCCCAACCAGTTCAGCCGAAAACCAAACCAGAACCTGGGTGAGCTGGGTATTCTGGCCGAATTTCTCGACGACTTGCCATACCGCAGCAACATTATGCGACTCACGGAGGAGGATTGGTACCGTTTAAGTCTGGGGGAGCAGCAGGCAATTGTTAATAATTTAAAATCTAAGATCAAAAGATATACTTCAATCCATGATGATGTGGCCAACTGGACAAGCTTCGGGGCAAAGGAACCGGGAGATGCCGTTTACAGAGTGCCGTTGAGTTTGATGCCGTAAGGGCTCGCTTAAAATAACTTTAACGATATTGATTGTCTTTGAGTCCATATTCCATGTCGTTGCCAAGGGTGCATGCTGAAACAGAAACCCTTTAAAGCGCTTTGATTATGTCCCCGACATCTTCGAAATTACCGCTGAGTTCATTTAATCCCCGTTACATATTATTTTGCCGCCTTTAGCCTTTAATGCTATAATCAGACCTAATGCGAAAAAATGAGACAATATAACCAGGGAGACTTCCATCGTGGTCGACAGCCAAAATAAATCTTCGCCAAAAGAAAAGAAACAAGCGGTGACGCCCGGGACCGTTATCGCTAAAGAAGAAGAGGTCTTTCGTTTGAGCAATGTCACCAAAAGGTGGCCCGGGGTTCAGGGCTTTACCCTGGAGGTGCCGGAGCTGGTTGTTCGTCGGGGAGAAAAAGTAGCACTTGTTGGGTTGAGCGGATGCGGCAAAAGCACTTTGCTCGACCTGCTTGCCATGGTCTTACGACCCGACGCCGCCGGGCAGTTTGTCTTTTTTAGCCAGCAGGGACAGAAGCAGGATGTTATGGACGCCTGGACTTCAATCCGCGAAAATATAGGCATTAGCCTGCTGGGTCTCGGCTTGCCGGTAAATGACGCCGTTGAGGACATGGCCAAGCGCCTGCACATCGAGCGACATTTGAACAAACGCCCAGGCCAGCTCTCGGTCGGAGAACGTCAGAGAGTCGCCATTGGTCGGGCTATGGCACATCAGCCTTCTTTGGTGATTGCCGATGAGCCCACCGCCTCTCTTGATCCGATAAACGCTGAAGATATCATGGACCTGTTCAGTGCTCTGGCAGACGAAAAAGGTGTGACCCTGATCATGGCCACCCATGACTGGGGGAATCTGGGCACACGCGGATTCCGTCATGTGCAGTTTGATTTGAAACAGGAGGCCGATCACGGCACAGTGAAAGCCAAGGTTTACGGATAAGCAGTAGGTGTATCCATTCAGACGGCGGGAGACCCGGGCATATCGAAAAGGCACAAATTTCAGAGCAATAAATGAGCTAAAATTTAAAATGAACTAAAATGAGCTAAAATTATGGTATTCTGTCAATTTTTAAAACAGATAGAGCGTAGCGATTCCTTAATTTTAGTCATTTTAGGCAATTTAGTTCACTTTTGGCATTTGTTTATTCCGCTATATCAGTCTGTTATAACAGGAGGCCGGAGAAAAGATAAATATGCACACTTTTCAAACGATTTTTCGTCTGGCGTTGAGAGACTACTTCTATGAGCGATTGCTTTCCGCATGTGCAATAATGGGGTTGGCAGCCGTTCTGGCACCATTGCTGGTGCTTTTCGGAGTTAAGAGCGGTATTATCAACACCATGTCGGATCGCCTGCTGCAAGATCCCCGGAACAGAGAGATTTCTCCGGTTGGCAGTGGCCGCTACGGGGCGGACTGGTTTTCGACTCTGGGCAAACGCAGCGATGTTGATTTTGTGGTTCCACAGACCCGCTCCATTGCGGCCAGCATGATCCTTTATAAGAAAGATGCCGCGAAACCGCGTACACTGGTGGTGTCTCTCATTCCCACCGATGATGGTGATCCGCTGTTGCTGCAATACGGCCGTATCCCGACCGAAATCAGGCAGGTGGTGTTGTCTGAGACAGCCGCGCGCAAACTCAATGTAAAAGTAGGTCAGGATATCATCGGAAAGGTAGGCCGGTCGGTGGCCGGGGCAAAGGAGCAGGTCATGGTGAATCTGCAAATTGCAGACGTGTTGCCCCATGAAGCCTTCGTTCGAGAGGCAGCTTTTAGTGAGACCCTCCGGATCAAGGGTTTATCCCAGTTTCAGGCTTTATGCCCGCTCAATTTATGATGTGTCCCTACTGCGCAACATGTTGATAGATCAGGGTCTGGAAGTATATACCAAGGCCGAGGAGATCGAAACGGTCAAAAGCCTCGATCGGTCGTTTAATCTTATTTTTGGTCTTATCGCTGTTGTTGCCGTACTGGGTTACTTTGCTTCAATGGTAAGCAGTGTTCTTGCCAATGTAAACCGAAAAAGCCGCTATCTCGGTATTTCCAGCCTGATTGGCTTTTCAACCGGCAACATCGTCTGGTATCCTATCTTGCAGTCCATCGCGACGGTTGTATTTGGTTTTACGACAGCCGTCATCCTATACAAGACAGCTGAGGTTATGATTAACAGGCTGTTTAACGAATATCTGGCAAGCGGTGAATATGTATGCCGATTATCCTTCGTACACATGCTGCTGGTCCTGGTATTGATGCTGGTACTTTCCATCATGGCCTCGGCTTATGGTGCTTTCAAGGTCTCAAGGATTGAGCCATCAGAGGTCATCCGTGAAGTATAGGCCGCTTTAAATTATTGAATATTTTCGATTGAATTCGACCTTGGAGTATTTTTGATAAGATACAAGAGAAATAATTTTCCATTTTCTAAACCTCTGCAAGTTCTGCGTTTTTCCGAACAACTACGTTTTCTGTTATTCCCTGCCCTGCAGGTGACCGTGATTTTGGGTCTGTTGGCGGTTAGTCAGCTCCTTTACGCCTGGGATTGCGTATCCGGACAGAAATCGATTACGCCACGGATGCCCAGCCTGGCGGCAGCGGTCAATCCAAACCCCTCAGAGGCGGACATTGAACTGCCGATGCCCTGCGGCGGCAAACTGATTTTGCATCATGTTTGTGCCCCTGCCCAGGGCTATTTCGGGGATCTGCGACTTGATCTCGGCTGTAAAGACTGCGGTCGACGAAATCAAAGTTTCATGGAGAGCAAACATGGGGGAGGGATCTCCGGACCCTTCACCCTTGGCGATATGCCGGATGGCTGGCGTTTGAAACTCACTCAACTGGCTGACAGCGGTGACGGCCGATGCCCACCGGCCGATGATGCGGCCAATACCGGTTTTTATTATTTCATCAGCAAATATGAAATTACCAATTTTCAATGGAAGTCCATAATGGAAGAGGGATGTCCGGGGGACGACGGTCAATTCAGCAATGATGATCCGCGGCCGAAGATCGGTATATCCTGGTTTGATGCGGTCGAATTTACTCGAAAATACACCGAATGGCTTATAAAAAATGCACCCGAAGCGCTGCCTGGATTTGCCCTGAATCGTTTCGGTTTTATCCGGCTGCCTACCGAGGCAGAATGGGAGTATGCGGCCCGGGGAGGTCACCGGGTCACTGAATATCAGATGAACGAAGATGAATTTTTTCCATTAAATGGTAGACCGCTGGCGGACTTTGCTGTGTTTACCGACGGGGAGGCCGCTAAGCCCCAGGAAAGGCTGGCCTGGATCGGTACGAAATGTCCCAATCCTTTAGGGCTTTTCGATACAGCCGGCAATGCTGCTGAAATGGTGTTGGAGCCATTCCACTTTTCCCTGGGCTATCGACTTCATGGCGCCGCCGGTGGCTTTATCATCAAAGGCGGCAGCTTTCGCAAAAGCCTGGCTGAAATCATGCCTGGAAGACGGGAAGAACAGCCTTTTTTTCTGGCCGATGGTGCCTTTCGCAGCGCTGATATTGGCTTCCGTGTCGTTCTGTCCGGGATTTTGACATCCCAGGATCGCTGGGAGAGCTTTGATCAGCAGTGGGCGGTCCTGGGATTGCCGCAGCTATCGCCCCGGGCAATGGGTGTATCTTCGGGTTCCAGCACCGGCATGGACCGCAACAATGACCCGATCACCGAGATTGACCGCCTGATGAGCGCAGCCGGCGATGAGGCTGAAAAAAAGAAACTTCTTCTATTACGGAAAGTATTCAAACAGAGCAAAGTATTGCTAAAAGAGCAGAAAACAGAAGCCATAAAGGGTATCATCAGAAGTGCGGTTCTCACAGCAGAATCCCTGCAGGATTATGCCACCCGGCGAAAAGTTGTTATCAATGGAAATATAAGCCTGGAAAAGATGAAAGCGGAGACAGTGTCTACATCAGTCAACGAGGCATTGGAGCGTGGTATCGCCAGGTCAAAGGAATCGCTTCGTATGCTCGATGCAGCCATGGATCATTTCACAAAATTCTACCTTGACAGGGTCAGAGAAAGTCAAAGTTATACCGAAGAACTTTTTGATCGCCAGCTCGATCGAGTTTCACAAGAATTGAGTCTCGATGAAGATTTCGTCCGGAGTTTGAAAAACAGACTGGCTACATTCAAGAGACATGTGTCGCTCTATAGACGCCAGTCCGGAGACATTAGCCCGGAATTCATTCAAAATGATATCCTTTCCAACAACCCCCTTTAATGCATTTTTAAATAAAAAAAGCATTCCATCATGTACGATGGAATGCCTTTATTTAAAAATTAAACAGTAAGGGATTTATTGGACTGTGACATTCACTGCCGCGGGACCCTTCTGGCCCTGCTCTATGTCAAAGGTTACCCGATCGCCCTCATAAAGAGATTTGAAACCACTTGCATTGATCCCTGAGTGATGAACAAATACATCCGGGCCATCTTCCTGCTCAATGAAGCCGTAGCCCTTGCTGCTGTTGAACCATTTTACAATACCATCAGCCATAGTGACATCCTCCTTTCAAAAAATTCTCATAGTCCCATACTTCAGGTGCCGATATGACAGATGATCTATCCTTTAGAACGAAACCGTCCCGCCAATTAAGAACGGGACTTTATTGATTACTCTAATAATAACATCATTTAGAGAAAAATCAAGGCAATTATTTATGCTTTTTATCATAAAATCAACGGTTGTAGACCATTGAACCCTGTGGTATGGAGAATCTGCCTGTGGTTGTCAGAAAAAACGCAGCTATTCGACCGTACTAAAGATGTTCAAATTTTACGCTAAGACTTCAATTCGCCGCCGACGGAAGATGGGTCGTTTTCTCAAGTAAGGAAATGCTTTGCGAGTGAACAGAAGGAAAGTTCTGTTAATCCATCCGCCGGTGATCCGGCCCTGTGAGCCGCCGCCGGGTATTGCGAAACTGGCCGGGGCGCTGAAACGGCATGGTGTCGAATACAACATCATCGACGCCAATCTTGAAGGGCTCCTGTTTATCTGTCAAAGTCCCCTTGCTGCCCGTGATACCTGGACGCGCAGGGCCGTCAACCGGGTCGAGCGAAATTTGGAGACTTTGATGCAAGCGGCAGCATATCAAAATCTGGACCGTTACAAACAGGCCGTCTTTGAGCTGAACCGGGTGTTGACGATGCAGGACCGCTGCGGGAGCACCGAGGTGAGTCTTGCCAATTATCAGGACCGTAATCTTTCCCCCGTAAAGAGCAACGATCTGATTCGGGCATTTGAGTTTCCAGAAAAAAATCCGTTTTTCCCGTATTTTGAAAAACGGCTGAGTGCGGTCATGGAAAATGATCGCCCTGGGGTGGTCGGTTTTTCACTGAATTTTCTAAGTCAGGCCCTGTGCACCTTTGCCATGATTGGGGCTTTGAGGCGGTTTGATCCGACCGTTCGCATTATCTTGGGCGGCGGGCTGATCACCTCCTGGATGAGACGGCCGGGATGGAGAAATCCCTTTGAAGGAATCATCGACGAGCTGGTGGCCGGAGAAGGGGAGGGGGCTCTTTTATCAATGCTGGGTGTGGACAGCGTTGCCGCATCAACCCTCTCCGATTTTGGTAAATTTTTACCACTGCCGTATTTTTCCCCCGGATTTATTTTGCCTTACAGCGCCTCCAGCGGCTGTTATTGGCGTCGCTGCGCCTTTTGCCCGGAACGGGCGGAGACAAATCCCTACCGGCCAATCACCCCTCCACTTGCCCTTTCACAACTCAAATCCCTGATATATTCTCTGCGGCCGGTCCTGGTGCATTTCACTGATAACGCCTTGAGTCCGGCATTGCTGAAAGCTCTATGCCGGGAACCCTGCGCTGCCCCATGGTATGGTTTTGTGCGGATTACTCAGCAATTGGCGGATCCGGATTTTTGTAAGGCCCTAAAACAGTCCGGTTGTGTAATGCTGCAAATCGGCCTGGAGTCAGGTTCTCAGAAAGTGCTCGATGGTTTCTGCAAAGGCATCGATTTGAAGATCGCGCAAAAGGTGCTTGAAAACCTGAAACATGCAGGGATCGCCGCTTATGTCTATCTGCTTTTCGGCACTCCCTGGGAAACTGAATCGGATGCGGCAAAGACGCTCGATTTTTCGGTTAAGAACAGCGAATCCATCACCTTTTTAAACCTGGCCATTTTTAATCTACCGGCCTTTGGTCCACAAAAAGATGCGCTGGATACGACGCCCCTGGACACCGGTGATTTGTTCCTTTACCGGCGCTTTGAGCATCCGACGGGGTGGCATCGGCAGCATATCCGTAAGTTTTTGGACGACAAGTTCAGGCGGCATCCAGCCATTGCCCCGATCATGCGCCACGACCCACCGGTGTTTACCTCCAATCATGCACCCTTTTTTAGGCCTTCCCTGCTGTAAGACCCTCCGCCGATAGACCGCATCTAAGGCATCAGATGACCTCCCGCATCGGTAACGCTAGCGAAAGAACATCTTCTTTGTATCTGTGGCAACCTTCCAGAGGCGGACAAGTCCTTGACAGTTGCTCAACGATAAATTACTTTTGACACACTATCAGATGAATCATTGGCCGGAATATAGGTCATCTGCTCTTAAGAAAAAGACGCTCGGATTTTGAACACTTCATAGCATTTCACTACCGCTGGTAATCCCAGCGTCTGAAATGGTCTTTGCGCATCTTGTCTTTCTCGGCCGGGCTGGCACCCCAGTTGCCTTTATAGATGGCTCCTTCCCAATCGCCATACAGTGGATTTGGAAACACAATAAACTTCTTGCCCCACTCATTTTTGATTTTATCCACTTCTGCAGATCGGACGTCAATCGGCTTTTTGCGGAATACACTGAGAAAATCGTTCAGGTTATCTCCCAGCAGAAGGGCAATCTCATAATCTTTTGCCACCATATCCCGGCGTGGCTGCTTGTCGCTGGTTTTGACACGAAACAACATATGCTTTTTGTCCACATAGGGAAAGCCCAGCGCCTTTAATTTTTTTTCGGCACCTTCGGCAAAGACCATTTTGGTATTGCTGACATAAAAAGTTTCAACGCCCTTTTCTTGGGCGTAATTAAAAAATTCAACCGCGCCCGGAACCGCTTTGGCCTTGGCGGATGCGATCCATGGACCCCAGGTCTTGGAAGAATATCCAAAATCCTGGCCAACTAGCCAAGCCTGATAAGCTGAGTTGTCAGTAATCGTTTCATCCATGTCGGTAATAACGGCCACCGGCTTGGATCCCGAATAGGAAGCCAGAAAACTATCGAGATTCATCCGGGCCAGGTTATAGGACTGATAACATAGGGCACGGTATTCAGCTGACGTCTGGACCCAATTAATAGCCAAAACGGACTGCTCGTTCAGATCCTGCGTGGTATAAGCAGGTCCCTTGGCCTGGATCTGACCGCCAACGGCGATTAATGCCACTGCCACCAAAACCATCATCGTTAAACTGACTTTTCCTCTGATTTTTTTCACGGAATCTCCTCCTTACTTTTAAGGGGTGTTTGTGGAAGATAATAATGCGTAAGTTCGCGTGCAATTCGGACGCTAAGTCCTTCGATCCATAAATACGATACTGTATTTATTCAAAACCGAAAACCTGGTTCTCTGGGCCTGGATTCTTTAATCATCAAGAGACCGTGCCATTTTGGCGCAGTTTCATACAAGGTTTCGGGTGTCAGTAAAAATCGAATCCTGAATCCTCGTATGAAACTTCATTCATTTAGACAGGATTTACAGGATTAACAGGATTTTTTTGTTTAGTATGGCTGTATCCTGTCCATCCTGTTGATCCTGTCAAAAATAGAAATTCCAATTGAAAATACGTCACTGTAAATGCGAATCGAAGCACTATGATACCAACCTGTGCGCTGACTACGGTCGCAAGATGACTGGTGATGCTGC
>CALZJV010000327.1 GCA_945787595.1 uncultured Desulfobacterales bacterium
GTACCCATCAAAGCGGTCCTGGAAGAAGCAGGTTACTGGTATTCAATCAACAGCAAAAACAATATGGGGTTGGGAGAACCGGCCTTCAAATTTTACGATAACTAGAGGAGGCTGACCATGACTCACAGCTTGCATCGGAGAGGGAGTTACGAGGAGCTGAAAAATGACTTTGTGGTACTGGGTTGCCCGGCGACGGGTGTCAACAAGGTAGGGTCGGCCCCCAAGACACAGGAATTTCTGAGCATATGTTATAAACATGGGCCCATAAATCTGGGCGATATGAAAACCGGCAATATTTACAACACGACCATGGATGATATCCTGGCCAGTGTTACCGATGGAACCATCGTTCAGTGCACTTTTGATAACCGGGACAAGATTGTCAGCCTGCTCAAAGAACTGAATGACAGGAGACCCGGAATTTCAGTAATCATATCGGGTGTCACCGATGTTGTCCAGCAATGTATGCATGAGGCCGGACTGGGCCCGATTCATTCGCTTGAATATTCGCTGGGAACATGGGGAGCCATTGAGAGATTACCGGATTACCCCATTTTAAAACTTCTGACCATGTGTGGGCATGCCATGATAGCCTCGGATCTGGTGGGTAAAATGATTCGAGACATCAAGCGTGGGCGCAGAACCATTAGAGACTGCTGCGCGGAGATGGCACAGTGCTGCACGTGCGGCAACTTCAATGTCACACGTGGAGAAAATATTTTCAGAGAGGTGCTTTCCTCTTATACGGTCAAAAGTTTGTATTGACCCGAGGGATAACCGAGAATTGAAGATTGAAGATTTATGGATGTCGCTTCGCTCCGTCAATTTAATCTCTATTTAGTTATAGTTCCCCGCAGCCTGTTGCGACAAAATTTCTTTTGCATTAGATGATACCACGTGACTTACCGCGAGGGATTCGTTGATGTTTTTTTTAAAATGGAAGAATTCCTTAAATATTCAATCTTCAATCGAAAATCTTCAATCCAATAGCGCAGGAAGGAGAGAAAGATGCGATATGCAGTGGTAGGAGGGAGCGCCGCGGCAGTGAGCGCGGTAGAGGCGATTCGGTCCGTTGACAGGTTAGCGCCAATCGATTTGTTCAGCGATGAAAAGACACCTCTTTTTTCAAGAGTTCTTCTCCCGTACTATGTAGCCGAAGAGCTTGCAAAACCGCTTTTAAATTTCAGATCTGCGGATTTTTTTAAGGATAACAACATCACCCCGCATATGGCAACCCGGGTTCAGGAAATTTTCTCTGATTCCAAAACCCTTGTAACAGAAGGTGGGGAGACTTATGAGTTTGACAAATTGCTCCTGGCCACTGGTGGTAATGCGATCATCCCCAATATTGGCGGCGTTGACAAGGAAGGTATCTCCGCTCTGAAAACCATGCAGGATGCGGAAAAGATCTATCACTTCAAAGGCGAAAGGGCGGTCGTCATCGGAGCGGGCAGCATCGGTGTCGAATCCTGTATCAGCCTGATGAGAAGGGGTGTCAGAGTCACCTTACTGGAGCAGCTCGGGCATGTCCTGCCGACGGTTTTTGATGATGAGGCCGCTACCATCATTAGAGGCGTCATCGAACAGATGGGAATCGAGGTGATCACCGGAGAGCGCGCTGTTGAATTTACCGGAAACGGCCATGTCCAAAGCGTTGTCACCAGTATGGGAGAAATCGAATGTGATAATGTTATTTTGTCCGTGGGCATTCGGCCGGCTGTAGAACTTGCAGAAAAGGCCGGCATAGAGATCGGCATGATGGGAGGTATCAGGACCGACGGCAATATGATGACCAGTTCGCGCGATATTTATGCGGCCGGAGATGTTTGCGAAACCTTTGATATTGCTCGCAATACGCCGTTTATCAATGCCATCTGGCCCATGGCTGTCGAACAGGGACGGATTGCGGGACTGAATATGGTCGGCCAGGACACGCAGTATGCCGGATCCGTCAGGATGAATTCCATTGGAAACTTTATTGGTATTCCCGCCATGTCCATGGGCGTCACCCGCACGGAAGAATGCTCATATGTCGATGTAGACTGCCATTTCCAGGAAATCAAGCGACGCACCCGGAACACCTACAAGAAACTTATCCTGAAAAACGGATGTATTGTCGGCGCTATTTTTATTGGGGTGGGACAAACCCAGAGATCCGGGCTCATATCGGTGCTTTTGAGGCGGCAAATCGACGTCTCCGACTATGTTTCGGTGTTGATGAGCAACAATCTGAATTTCATGGATATTCTGCCGTTATTGAGACGAAACGGGGATAAATTCACCGAACCTGAATACAAAGAGTTGATGGATTCGGGGCTGTAAAAAGAATATGGAATGCGGAAAGAAAAACGGGCACAGGTTGAACGATTTTAGGAGAGTAAGGCATAATTGGCCTGAACGCCAACCCACCCGGTCATAAAAGGTAACCCTGAACGGGAAACGTTGAACCTATGAACCTTTTTCCGATGAGGAGGAGAAATTGCAAGTTATAAAGGTAGATCCGAAAAAATGCACGGGATGCCACCAATGCGAGCTGTGGTGCGGGACGGAGATAGCATCCGTAACAAAGGAGCTGTACCAGGCCATTAATGAAGAGCCGCAGCCGGTGGCCCGCGTGTATGTGGAAGGCAAAAAGCTTGCCCTTCAGTGCCGACATTGTATGGAGGCGCCTTGTCTGGATGCCTGCCCCAATGGTACGATGCGCCGCGATCCTAAAACGGAACTGGTTTATGTTCACGAACCGACATGCATTGCCTGCTGGATGTGTGTGATGGTATGCCCTTTCGGCATCATTAACCCCTCGCCGACGTACAAGGTCGCTATTAAATGTGATCGTTGCCGCAATATGGGATACCCTATATGCGCGGAGGTATGCCCTACCGATGCCATCACCGTTGAAGATCGCAAAGATTATCGCAAGGTATTTTAAAAGGAGAAAAATATGGAGTTTATCCAGAGGAAAACCGCCGATCGCGCGGTCAGCCATTTTTTGCTGAAAGCAGCAGACCAGGAAATAACCCTGACCTGGGATCGTTTTGAGAGTCAACTTCCCGAATGCGGTTTCTGTGAATCCGGCCTGAGCTGTCGGGACTGCCTTCAGGGTCCCTGTATCAGCCATCCATTTCGGGGGCAAAGCAAACTGGGCGTATGCGGTAAAGACAAAGACACCCTTGCAGTTCAAACTTTGATGAGACTGGTTCTCAAAGGAACGATGTCCTGTTTGGACCAGTTGAATGATTTTGTAGATAGTGTAAAAGCCGGAAAAATTAAGCCCGCTGACAAAGATCGGGCAGCGCAAACCATCAAAGCAATTCAAAATCTGCTTGCCAACGGAGACTCTGAGGTCGTCAATGAGTTTCCCGCCGACCTGGTTGAAAACTGGAAGGCGGCAGGGATCCTCCCCCAAGGCATCGCCAGAGATATTTTCAAGGCGTTTCAGAAGCTGGAGGGCGGAATTTGCGAAATGGAAGAAACCCTTTTGTGGACCTTCAAGACGTCCCTTTTGGGGTGCATGGCCGACAGGCTCCAGAGAGTCTTAAAGGCAGCGGTTTTTGGAGACACCGTCGCATCAGAGTTGGAAGTCAACCTGGGCGTTCTGCCAAAGGATGCACCCACAATCCTTTTTTATGGTCATATTTCACCGGTCCTTAAACAAAAGATCGCTGCAGCGGCCCAGGAGAAAAATGTCAGCGTGATGGGCGTATGCACCGATCCGCTGCTGCCGCCGTATCGTTTTTTTCCGGCTACAACGGCTGCATCCCAGGAAATTCCATTGATGACGGGGACCGTTGATCTGATTGTGACCGGCCATCAATTTGTCAATCCCTCTTTGGCGGAGGTCGCTAAAGACTGGAAGGTGGCCCTGATTCCGGCAGACGGATTGGAAGACAATGGGGACCTGGATGCATTTGCCCGACAAATCGTGGAACAGGCCGGCAATACATTTGAAATTCGGCAAAACATCCCCAAGGATTTACCCATGGTGAAAGAGCCGGCTGTCATGGGCTTTTCTGCGGCTGATATGGACGTCAAGAAAATTGCGGCCGCCCTGGAGAGTGGAAAAATCAATGGCGTCGCGATCCTTGCCGGCAGTAACAACGTCAAATATACCCAGGATGAAATCCTGGCCACCGTTGCAAAGGAGTTTCTGTCGAACGGCATCCTCTGCATTTCCGATGGGGAGGCAAGTGTAAGCCTGGCGAAATACAGACTGCTGGATCCAGCCCGACAAAAGAAGGATTGCAATCAAGGGTTGGCAGATCTGCTGGCCTCTTTAGGGGACAATGTGCCGGCTGTAATTGATTGGAGCATGACGGATTTCCTAGTGGCACTGTCCGGTGTCACAGAAAAGTCGCTTTCAGATTATCCGATTGGTGCATATTTTCCCGAAGCCAGCCGGACAGTGGAGGTCACCAAGGCAATGTGGACAGTTGCCATGGGAGTCTCGACTTATTTTTGGCCCTGTCTGCCGGTCACCGGAAGTCCGAAAACTCAAGAGGCATTAAGCGGGTTTTGTGAGGAAAAATTCGGGGCATCGCTGCATGTCATCACCCAAAAAATAGATGCCCGCACAAAAGCGGGCTATTTCCTGAAAACCATTAAAGCGCCGGCTGTCTTGTCGGGCAAGGCCTGGGAATGAATCTTTGATGGATTTTCTAACTCTGATAAGCCGGTTGTAGCGAAGCGCAAATCCAGCTCAATCGGGGAATTGACGATTGAAGATTGAAGATTTGTAGAAGTCGCTTTGCTTCGTCATTTTAATAGTCGTTCTTTTTAAAATCGATCCGCCAGGGGCGGACCTTAAATCTTCAATATTCATTTAAAAATATTCAATCGATGGAAGCTGGCAGCTGCCAGAACTCGATGTTCGGAGGATTCTACATGGCTTTCAAAAGCGGACGTCATTTTCTTCAAATTCCAGGCCCTACCAATGTTCCCCAGCGGGTATTGCGGGCTCTCAGCCGATCCACCATCGATCACCGGGGACCGGAATTTGCCAAGCTTACACTGGAGGTTCTGGCAGGGCTCCAACGGATTTTTCAAACCTCCGGACCGGTCGTTATTTATCCATCTTCCGGAACCGGCGCCTGGGAAGCGGCACTGGCAAATACCCTTTCAGCGGGCGATAAAGTATTGATGTTCGAGACTGGACATTTCGCCACCTTGTGGCGCAACATGGCCTCGTCTTTAGGCCTCGAAGTCGATTTTGTCCCCACCGATTGGCGTCACGGCGTGGACCCGGGAGTGGTCGAAGAAAAACTCGTTGAAGACCGGGACCACCGGATTAAATCTGTTATGGCCGTGCACAACGAAACCTCCACTGGGGTAACCAGTCGGATTCCCTTGATCAGAGAAGCCATGGACCGCGCAAAACATCCGGCCCTGTTAATGGTGGATACGATCTCATCACTGGCCTCGATAGAATATCGGCACGAACAATGGGGGGTGGATGTGACGGTGGGCTGTTCTCAAAAGGGTCTCATGTTACCTCCGGGGCTTGGCTTAAATGCTATCAGCGAAAAGGCCTTGCACGCATCCGGATCGGCCAAACTGCCCAGGTCTTTCTGGGATTGGCAGACCATACTTACTGCCAATAAACAGGGTTTCTTTCCGTACACGCCGGCAACCAATCTGCTGTATGGCCTGCAGCAAGCGATTCAAATGCTGGAAGAGGAAGGGCTGCAAAACGTTTTTGAGCGGCATGATCGACATGCAGAAGCCACCCGTCGGGCCGTGCGTGCCTGGGGGCTCGAAGTTCTCTGTGCCGATCCGGCTGAATACAGTAGTTCTCTGACCGCGGTTATGATGCCTCAGGGCTTTGACGCGGATAAGTTGCTCGCATTGATCTTAAATAAATTTGATATGTGCCTTGGTATCGGGCTGGGAAAAGTAAAAGGAAAAATTTTTCGGATCGGCCACCTGGGTTATTTCAACGATCTAATGCTGGCCGGGACCCTTTCGGGCCTGGAGATGGGACTTTCTCTGGCCGGCATTCCATTTTCAAAGGGGGGTGTTGCTGAAGCACTAGATTATCTTGAGGGCACTTTGAAGGGAAGCTAGTTCGGATGATTCAGGGATCGGCTTGTTTATAAAATTTCGGATCAATATCCTAAAGAAAGACATTGAGGTCAGACCTGGTTGAATAGTTTACTGGTTTACTGGTTGATTAGGTAAATTATAGTCATAAGTTTAGAATGTTACGATTGTTAAAACATGAAGTGTCCAATTATTTTGCAAATATGGGATAACTCTATATTTACAACCAATCAACTAATCAACCAATCAACGATATCTAAAGGTAGGGTTTCGACCGAACCCCAATGGGCGATTCGCCGCTGCGATACTGGTAAGTGAGGTTGAACCGCCGCAGGCGGAGCAACCCAACATCTGACCGGTCTAACGCCGTGGACATTATAAACCAAAGAGACTCTAATGCGTTTTCTCGAGATTCTTGCGAACAAAAAAAAGAATTCACGAGACGGACGTTTATCGGTCTCGAACACCGCACAGAAGGAGGATATGCCATGAAGAGGAAAAAGTTATTTAGTACCATCCTGTCATTAACCCTATTTCTATTTAGTGTTCTCGCCATTCAAGCCCAGGCGGCTGAACTCAAATTCGGTCATGTGGGAGCCCCGGGCTCACTGTTCCAGATCAGTGTTGATGAATTTGCCAAACGGGTAAATGCTCAGATGGGAAACGATGTCAAAGTGGTCGGCTTTGGTTCAAGCCAGCTCGGCAAGGATCGGGAGCTTCTGCGAAAACTGAAACTGGGCACCGTCGATTTTTGTCTGCCTTCCACCGTCATGTCTTCGGTGGTCGATGAATTCGGACTTTTCGAAATGCCTTACCTGGTAAAGAACCGTCTCCACATGCGAGCCATCAGGGACCAGCTCTTCTGGAGCAAACTGGCTCCGGCGGTCGAAAAGCAGGGCTACCAGATCATCGCCGTCTGGGAAAACGGCTTCCGCAA
>CALZJV010000328.1 GCA_945787595.1 uncultured Desulfobacterales bacterium
GGTGGGAGCGGCTTTCAGCCGCGATTTACCCGGACAATCGCGGTTAAAAACCGCTCCCACAATTAAAAACAACAGATTCAAAACTGCAAAGTTTCTTTTTCGATTAGACCGGCCGTTATTTTGGCCGACAGCTGGGCTGAACCTGGAACCGGTCATTCCATTTCCACCATCAACAAACTGAGCGGAATCGGTCGGGCCGGTGGCCGGGTGGTCATCATTGGTATTTGTTCCGGCTGGGCATCAAACTCCCGGGCAAGCATGGCGGCGATCGTCGGCAGACAATGGGTCCCCTGGCAATATCCCATCCCGCTGCGGGTCCGCTTTTTAATATCGTTTAAATTCATCGTTCCCTGCCGAATGGCATTACGGATCTCTCCGGCAGAAATTCCCTCGCACCGGCAAACGATGGTATCGTCTGTCATGTTGGCATAAAGATCCGGGTAGATCCGGTACATGCGATCAATGGCTCGGCGAAATTTTCCCATGGCTAACAGCTTTTTTCGCACCGCACGGACAGCTTTTACGGCCTTGTCTTCTGAAACACTGCCGGCATGCACAGCCGCATACAATCCGGCAAGGGTGCCTTCCATTTTTGCAGCCAGCACTCCGGCGATACCGGCCCCATCTCCGGCCACAAACACGCCGGGCTGATCGGTTTGCATATCTTCGTTGAATCGAGGTACCCATCCGCCAATCATCGGGTCGTAAACATGGCTGCAGCCGAGCATGCTGGTCAGCCAGGTGGTCGGAATGAGGCCATAACCGATACAGACCGTATCAACATCGAAACCTTTCGCCTCCCCGGAAATGGGCCGGCACCGGGAATCCACTTTAGTCAGAAAAGCCCGTTCCACTTCCTGATTCCCCTGGATCTCCTGCAGCACATGGGACTGTAATATCTGAACGCCGGAACGCTTAAGACGATAAATATACCTCAGGCCTTGTATCATTAAACCCGGCTGATGCAGCAAATCGGGCAGAAATCGCCAGGCACCGGTGGTCGTGTTGGATTCGGCCACGGCCACAACATCCATGCCGGCATCCAGCATTTGATTGGCCACCACCAATTGGAGCGGTCCGCAGCCGGCCAAAAGTACCCGGCGACCGGGACGAACGCGCTGGCTTTTTAAAAGCACTTGGGCACCGCCGGCCGTCATGACACCGGGCAGGGTCCATCCGGGCACCGGCAGCGGTCGCTCGTATGCGCCGGTCGCTACAACAATGGCTTTTGCGTCCAGCAGCGCCAACTCATTGCCATGGGCAATTGCCAGCTGATTCGATTCAAAGACCGACCACACCAAAGCGTCGTTCCAGATGGTAATCAAATCCGCGAAATCCTGCACCTTTTTTAGCAGTGCGCCGGGCTGCAAATTCTCATCGATGACCAAAACCTTAACACCCACCTCTGCAGCAGCGATAGCTGCACTGAGACCGCCGGGCCCGCCACCGATAATTACCAGAGGCACCTCCCGGCGTTCCAGGCGGGCCGGATGGGGATCGGCAGACGCCATGTCCGGCCGGCCGTAACCTTCTTGCAGCGTGATTTGTTGGTCGGCCTGAACCGGCGTAACACAAGCCCGCTCATTCGGCTGACCATTAACCGTCACCAGACATCCGTAACAGGTACCCATACAGCAGTACAACCCCCGAGGGTCTTTAAGCTGCGGTGTCTGGCGAATCTGTCGAATTCCGATAGCCGTCAACACGGCGGCGATGGTTTCTCCCTCATAAGCACGAATCCGATGTTGGTTGATGAATATTTCTATTTCTCTCCCGCGATTAACGCCGCTTTCAATGCGCTGGTCTTTTCCCGATTGGTTTGTATTTGTCTTGTCCATTTGAATTCCGTTCGACACGTTCAAGCTAAATTAGGACACAGATTTTCACAGATCCAGAAATCGTTGAGTGGTTGATTAGTTGATTGGTTAAGTGGTCACAAATATGGATTTATCCCATATTTTCCAAATAATTTCACACTTGATGTTTGCACAATCGTAAGATACTGAATTTATATCCATAATTTACCTAATCAACCAGCAAACTATTCAACGAGGTCTGAAACCTGTGTTTATTCGTGTTCATCCGTGTCCCCAAAATGGAGATTCTCATATTTTCAAGTTATCAGCCTCCAGCAAACCGATCGACAGCAAACGCCTCAATGGAGTGTTGCGTTTCTCCATCCAAAATAAGTTCACTGACGGCTTTGCCGGTACTGGCGCTGAATCTCACGCCGGTCCGTCCATGTCCGGATGCGACAATTAACCGTGAACAATCGGGCAGAGGACCGATGACCGGAAGATTGTCTTCACAGATCGGCCGAAAACCGGCGAAAAAACGTAAGGCACGCAACCTGCCGAGCAGGGGCACCGCCTGGACAAAAGCTTTTGTGAAGGTAGTAATCTTTTCTAGCGTAATTCGGTTTTCAAATCCAACGAACTCTGTATGGCTCCCGAGGTAAAAATTGCCGCTTACCGTTTGCCTGATATACAAATGGTCTAAAAACATGATGACGTGATCCGTCATCCGTTGACAGGCTTCAGTCAGAATCACCTGACCACGGGCAGGTACAATCGGGATTTGCAGGTTCAGAGATGATAGAATTTGGGGCGAATAGGCCCCTCCGGCAACCACGGCCCAGTCGGCATGATAGTCGCCTTTATTTGTTACAACCCGGTCGATGCGATCGTTGCTGGCCTCTATACTATGTACTTCAACGCCATACTCCACCCGGCTGCCTTTACCTAAAGCAGCGCTGAGGTACCCGTCGACCAGTCTAAAGGGATTCAGGTGGTAACTGGCCGGATTAAGGAGTGCCGCTGCAACCTCGGAACTGAGCAACGGTTCTTCCCGGCGTGCTTCCGGACCGTCCATGAGTTTGCAATCGATTCCCATCCTGCGGATTTCTGTATCAAAGGCCTGGAGTTCGAGGGCTTCCTGTTCATTCCTGGCCGCATACAGCAAGCCGCCTCGAATGATTTCAAGCGGCCGCTCAAAATCCTGCTCGGCATTTAGTATCAGGTGATAGCTTTCAACGTTTAGGGGCTGCAGCGGTTCCGGTGTGCTACTGCTGCCGCCGATGCTGACAATGGAAGCTGTGGTACCCGAAGCACCCGCTCCCAAATGGCTACGTTCCAAAACCAGGACCCTCACGCCTCGTTTAGCAAGAAAATAAGCACAAGCAGTGCCGATGACGCCGCCGCCAATGATAATCACTTCTGAGTTCATTGATTAAAATCCGGTAGGGCGGGCCCGTTGGGCTAAGCCCTTTTTATTGTTTCATTAAATACGATATGTAAAAAATGGGGGAATCGAACAAGGGAAGCCTGATCCTCTACCCTATAAAATACTACTATTTTATAAAATTCCAATCCCTTTTCGGAACCAACGGAGATTGTTTGTGCGAAATCAGTTTAAGCAGCAACGTTTGATTAGCCTCTCGATGTTCTCCGGATTGGCAACGCGTTCATAGCGGACGATTTTTTCCTCATGGGCTTCCACAAGTTCAGGTGATGTCCGCTGGTCTCTGAAATTTGACAACATCGTGGCCGCCCAGAGTATCCAATGCAGTGAGATCAGAGGTTCTCTAATATTGACTTTTTCCATGAGATGGTCCGGATTTTTCCCACTCAAGCCGGCATAGGCATCTATGAAATACCTACGTTCTTCCGAATTCAGTACTTCCCGTGAATTGTACAATTCCACGGGCTCAGAAAGGAAACAACAAAGGTCATAGGTGCCATCATCCACTCGAGGCTTTTCCCAGTCGATCAATCTCAGCCCTGCGGCCGTTTTGACAAAGTTTTCACAGCACAAATCTGTATGAATTAAACTGTCGGCTTGGAAAAGATGCCGCTGCTTGTTTAGCAGGGTCTCGGATTTTACCAACACCTTTTTTGCCAGACTGATCGTCTTCTTGTCAGGGCTTAGCGCCGCCTCATACCCGGTCAAGTCGCCATGGGTCAACTCATAGATACCTGCCAGCGGATCCTGCCAGATTACAAAGGGCATGCCTGCGGGATCCAGGGCATGAAGTCTCGTCAACAGCTCAGCGACCTCCGAAAGAGATTCCTTTTGCAGGGACAACGGAGGGCCTTCCAGATATTCCTCGATGAGGATGTCGAAATCAAAATATTTCCGGCTGTCGTCAAAAAGAAAGGCCTTTGGTGCAATGCGATGGCCTTCTAAAAATTTCAATACGCTGTATTCATGTTCGACCTGATTGGAGAGTCCGCTTTGCTGGTCGATGTTGACGCGAAAGATGAAATCCTTTTGCCCTACCCTGACATGGAAATTCAGATTATATGAGCCGGGTGTCATGTGCAAAATCTCGATCGAGCCGGTCTCCCGAAGACCCAAAAGGTCAGAAGGCAGATCTTCCAGATATCGTATGATATTCGCTTGCATACTTGACATGTTTTTTTTATTCCAAACTATTCAGTATTATTTCGAGGACGCGCATGAGTTAAATCCCCAATCCGCAATCCAAAATCCGCAATCGATTTAACCTAGAATGCCTAACCCTCTTATAAAACTTCGTATGAGATTTCGCCTGGCCGGAACAGTGAAAAGATTGAACGTCGAACATCGAACGTCGAACATCGAACGTCCAATATTGATGACGCTACGCTTGATCTAATTTTAAAACAAGCGAACCGCAGAATTTCAAAGGGTGGTTTCGCTCTACTCAGTCTTTTTTTAAATTGACAGAGTTTATTATTCGATGTTGGACGTTCAATGTTCGATGTTCGATGTTCATCAGTTTCTTTTTCGATTAGACCAGCCATTTTTTTGGCCGGCGGCAGGGCTGAACCCTAAACCCACTGTCATGAGGTGCCCTCCTCTTTATAATTCACAATAATATCTCTTTTGGCCAATTCAGCAAAAAAGAGGTCGGGATCGGCCAGCGCTTCCGGGCAATTTACCCCATAACCCACTTTCCCTTCCGCAATCAGTTGGGCACAGATTCCTAGTGGAATCCCCACATTGTTGGAATAGGCATAGGGAATCCCCCATACGGACATGGGGGGGTGTGTGGTCCAGTAGGTCCGTTTTATTCTCTGGTTTCCTTTTTTACCGATGACTTCGACATTCAATCCGTAGCCGTATAGATCCTCTTTGACGGTTGCTTCCGGCATCTGCAGCAGGGCCCGGATCATCAGCTCTTTGGGAGAAATCTCTTTTTCATTTATTATTATCGGATGGGTATCAAAAAAGCCGTATTCGGTTAACGACCGCATCAGCCGCATATCTTTGGGGGTGAACGTGCCCCTCACAAATACCTGTTTCACATTGAAATTTGGTGGAAATGATCTGGTTTCCCCGTGGGGTACAAAATACACCTTCATGGGCCCGATGGGGTGGGGAAAATGAATTAATCGCTCACCGGTAAAGGGTGGGACCGGGTAAAATACACCATCCTTGTAATAGGTAGGCAGGGAATTTTCCGGGTCGAACTCCCTTAAAATCGTGTCGGTAAGGGCGGGGGATAATGCAAAGGGTCTCATGGCCGCAAATGAGACATGGATTTCATCGGCCTGGTCCAGTTGATCGACGCCATGTTTCGCCAGCAGGTTGGTTACCCCCGGCGTGGCCCCAATGCCCGCCACATAGCAAACCTTTAGTTCTTTCGCCTTTTTATCCAGCGCCAGGATACTTTCCGTTGGACTGCTTAAATCACAACAGGACACCTTTTCATCCAGGACGGCTTCCAGAACACTCTGGGCGAATTGTTTGGGAAGCCCGTTGACGACCACATCATGATCTTTAATCAATTCCCTCAACAGTTTGGGATCGTTGGCATCCACTGATCGTGTAACCTCGTCGCCAATGCCCAATTCCTGGGCGCGTACTCTGACTCTTTCCAGATTGATGTCGGCCAGCGTCAACTTCGAGAACAGACCTCTTTTGACGATGTCATTTGTTGCCGGGGTGCACATCTCACCAACGCCGCCAAGCAACAATACCTTCATTTTCTTCTCCTTCATCTCAACAATTTCCGTTTAATCCGCTTACACCATCTTCCCTTAGCTCTTGTACAAGTTCTTCGCTATTTATGTTTTGAATTCGCTTTTTATCTCTAATATATCCTGACCCCTTTTTTTTCAAGGGCTTGCCGGACTTTGGCAATATTGACCCGCCGGCAGGCAACCTTGTCTTTCACCGAAACGGCTGCCGCCACCCCGGCGCCCTGCCCCGTCACAGCACAGCACATCATCTGGCGGGTTGCGGCGTGGGATAATTTATCTCCGGCAACACATCGACCGGCAACGAGCAGATTTTCCACCTTTTTGGGAACCATGATCCCGTATGGAACCTGAAAGTATCTTCCCGTGGTGGGGATTATTACCACGCCATACCCGTCTATAAACTCGGGAAAGATACCGATGGCGTCTTCAAAACGGGCCTCATTTCTTACATCCTGCTCGGTTAGATTGTATTCACCGATGATCTTTCTGGAGGACCTAATTCCCAGGCTTGAGGCAAACGTTCGCAGTTTGGCCTTTTCAAACCCGGGGATGTACTTCTTTAATGCTTCCACAATCAATATGGCATGCCGGCGGCCCTCTATCTCTCCGCGGGTTAAATCTCGGACATCGGTCGGATCTAGGCCGTGAATCCGAACCGCGTTGATATGGGTCGCCTCCCCGGCCTCTGTCAGACTGTGCCAGATCACTTCAACCCGCATGTTTTTGGGGATCAGCCCCTCTTCCTTGGCCCTGATGAACGGCTCCCCCAGGTATGGTGTGAATAGGTCATCCTCTTTGCCCGAAGTTGTGCCGGCCCATTCAGCCAGTCTGGCGGGATTCTCATTGACATAGTCTTTGAAGCGCTTTACATCCACTCCGCTGCAGCCGAAACTCGTTGTTGCCGACATCATTTCATCACCCTGGGCTTTTCGATTGGGTACGCCGGCAAGGTGCGCAATATCGGCATCGCCCGTGGCATCTATCACTCGCTTGGCCAGTATCGCCCGTCTGCCGGATTTGCTTTCGGTGATGATGCCTTTGATGACATTGCCCTCCATTATGGCGCCGACGGCAAAACTGTGCAGAATGGGCACGATTTTGGCCTCCTGCACCATTTTATCCGCCACATACTTGAACATGTCGGCGTCCAGGCACTCGGCAAGGGCCTCCGGGTCTTTATGCGTGCCGCCCATATCTTTGGCCCGGTTTTCAAACTCGACCCCTATGCCGCCGGCCTCCACGGTATGTTCGTGTCGGTACCAGGCGATCGTCTCAACCTGAGCCTGGGTGATGTTCCCACCAAAACAGCCGTAGCGCTCAACCAGCATTGTATCCACGCCCTCGCGTGCGGCCGCCAGTGCTGCAGCCAGACCACCCGGGCCGCCGCCGACTACTAGAACATCAGTTTCCGCCATGACAGACACCATTCGCGACGGCTCTTTAATCTGCTGCATTTTTCACGGCCTCCAAATCTTCTATATCGGCCCGATTGATTCGATTGCCTGAATTGTTGAGCAACAACCTCTCCAGGTTAATTGCGGAAAATTTGTCTCAAACTTTGCCAAGGCTTATTTGCTTGCAAAATTCAAGAGATTCGCACTCTTAGCGTTGAACTATCAATCCCGCCATGGCAGGATTTGTATTTCAAAAAGGATTATTATGGTGAAGGAACGGATGAAAGTCAATTAATTCGTTATTCTCTGAGAAAAAAGTTGTGACTCATAATAAATAGTCCGGATAGGCATAATCATGCAGGATCACTTGAACTATTGGGCGAGGTTGGAATCGAGGTGGCCAATGAAAAGGCCCGAAATATATTTTCCCGTCATGGCGCCAAGGTGGGTGAAGACAACCGCGTCATTATTCCCCCTAGAACAGTACGACACATGCGCGACGAGCTTTTTCACTTCCAGGAGAATCCGGACTTCTGCACCAGAACCGCGGGCGGCGTAGGTCAGTGTGTGAACATCGCTGATTTTAATTTTGGCTGCGGCCCCCCTCCTCTTTTAAGACCTGACGATACTCCAGGCTGCCAAGGGTTGAGCCCGGGTTGAGAACCATGATTTGGCCGTCTTTCAGATAGGGTGCGCAGGCCCGTGCTGAAGCCTTGTGCCCGAATGCAGACATGACATTAACGATAATGTCGGGGTTTTTCAAGGC
>CALZJV010000329.1 GCA_945787595.1 uncultured Desulfobacterales bacterium
ACCACTTTTTTTAGCCTATCTTTCATCAATTACTACCGATATGATATCTACTAGTAAAATCTTCTCTCCACCGCCTCCTGCCGCAGGCTTAATATAACGTTTTGAGCTAACCTACCGGCTTCCAAACTTTCAAATCTGCACTGGCCTTCCCGCAAAACCGCAATATTTTTCCGGTTAGGTTCAGCGATTTGTTAGCGTCTCATTTCCGGAATTCCCAATATCTTTCGCGCTCTTCCGGGGCCGGATCTGGTTTCACGAATGCTTCCACATTCGACGGCTCCAGCTGACGCTCGTATGCATGCTTCTCAACTATTGCGGTCTCGCCCGGGGCGATGTGCGATACAGGCAGCCACAGGCCGCCAAGCAAACTGCCGTCCTTCGCCCTAATGCCAATCGACAGGTATGGTAGTCTCATGCTGGAGCCATTCTCCACTTCGAATTGGAGATCCCCAGCTTCACCGAACCCGATTACACGCCACATGAATAATCGACGGGCCTCAACAATTCTCAGCTCTTCTTCAGTGAACGGATCTGGACCTCGAAGGATCTTAATCCAGTCGCGCTTGCTGTACTTCTTGCGCATGCGGTGGGCGCGAACTTCAAGCCATGAGTGAAAGTTATCACCCACGCGGCGAAATCCATTCCGCCCTCCCTCGTAGATAGGCGAGTCCTCACCAGGTAGGAGATCATCGACTCTGAAATAAACATATACGTCGCCATACCTTCCGATCAGAAGCAGATCTTCGTCAGTCTTCTTAAGCTGGACTTCGCGAGGCGCAGCATGGAGGTTCATTCTGTAGTAGGCCGTTCCCAAGACTTGGTATAGCTTGGTATTGCCAAATCTAAGTGCGAATTCCCTATACGAAGGAGACACTGGGATCGGGCTCTGTTCGATCGCCGTGCGGAGCTCGTCGGAAGCAGACCCGTCTACGACGTGAAAGCGTTTCCAGCGTATCTCGCTCAGTTCCTGTTCAAGCCAGCCATACACGATACTATTCCTCATATGAGCATGAGTAAACTTATGCGCTAACGTTATGAGCTAACCTGCCGGCCTCTATACTTTCGAATCTGCACTGGCCTTTACGAAGAACCGCATCATTGTTCCGGTCAGGTTAAGCGATTGGTTAGCGTATTTTCTTCGATTTTTCGGGGGCTTTCTCGCCCTCCGCGAACAACTTATCGAGATATTCGTTGATTTCCTTGTATCCCGCTTGCAGCAGAGGTGACATGTGCTTATGTGCTAATTGTCCATTTCGGGTTTCTAAATTAAGATTCTCCAAGTAGGATACGTAGAACGCGTTTTTCAATTCAGGGTCTGCGTCGCTGAACATCCTATGCGCCAAGGCGAAGCACTGATCGAGGGTATTAAAATCTCCTTGGTCGATTGCCTGTTGCGTGAACCGGGCAAAGGCCCCCATTTGGACGTACAATAGCCCTTCCCACTCCTCGATCTCCTCGTATAGAGGGGGAAACGTCTGAACCAGAGCTTCGATGAATTCCTTTCCAGATCGTTTCATGACTCGCTAACGGCCATGCTTACCGGATGTGGCGGAGCGCCAGCGTAGCCACAATCCGTGTAAAGCATGAGGTTATATCCTCTTTATCATTTCATTATGGTACTTACCAAGCGTCCCGCCTAAGCCACCCATTGTGACAGGGATCATTAAATTTGACAAATAGAACGCTACACTAAAAATTACTTCCGAGGATTTCAAAATCTCGTGATAAAGAATCAATAAAGATGCTGTTGTACAAAGCAGCATAAGCAAGATACCGTTCTTTGTTCCGCTACGAACGGACAATCTACCAGCAACATATCCTGGTAGTGCGATCGTAATAGTTCCTAATAGGCTTAGAATAATATGCAGAACATCCTTATAAGGAGAATCAATAGGATTACCAATGTCTATCAAATAATTTTTTAGAAATTCGGTAACGCTGAAAAATATACCGTATAACAAAGCTCCAAGTAGAATGGCTTTATATTCTCTGTGAATAAATTTGATCATAGATATCTCGCGGTAGGAACGCCGGTTACCCAGCGCCCCCCGCACAGACCCGGACGTGCGGTTTTCCCGCATCCGGTTCCTCGGTTGTACTCGCTTTCGCGTAAAGCGTTCGGATTAGGAAAACACGCGATGTCGCTTGGTCGATACCGGCAGTTTGGGTTTTGCGATCCCGAGGCGATCTATGGCTTTATTGAAAACCTTCCAGGTGAAGCTTTTACGCTTGCCACCTCGTCGGTTCAGCCACTTGAATGCACATTCAACCGCCCAACTGTAGAACCGCCATAACGACCGCAAATTGCCGACAACGCTGTAATAATTGTAATGTCCGCGGAGTCGTCGGTTTAAGGCCGTTATGAATTTTATCCCTTTCAAATGGCGGTTTTGCTTGATCCAATCTTTGATGCGTCGCAAGGCGCCTTGTAACTTCTTGCGTGCGGTGCGCTGCATAACCCTTACCGCCCCTTTTTGATCTTCGGTCCAGTACGTTTCGAAGCCCAAAAAGACAATCCGCCTGCGTCTGCTCGGATGAAACCGGCTGAACCGCATCAGCCCTGTTTTCTCCGGTGCCACCGATAGACTGAACTTACCGAGCCTTTTGGGCAGTACCTTGAAAAACTTAACTGCATCCTTGTGGTATTGAAATGCACAGACAAAATCGTCCGCGTATCTGATTATCAGCGCATCCCCTTTGCAGTGGGCCTTGACCATCTTTTCAAACCACAGGTCAAGGGCAAAGTGCAGGTAAACATTGGCCAGCACGGGCGATATGACGCCCTGAACGCAAAAGGTAACTTGTCATTTCTGGCCCCTTGATTGGTTTCTCTGTTTTAGAGGACGTTGTCAAGGGGATTGAGTGTTTTATCGTCAGTGACTCATCATCCAATTGGATTTCTTTCACAAGCAGGCGTAGCACTTTTTGTCTTTCAACCACATCTATGGCATCCGCCGCTTTTCGCAACTTATGCAAAAATGTCTCTATATTGTTGGTCAATCGAAGAACCGCATGTTGATCAGTTAGAGCACTGTCAATATCTTTAAGTTCCGCTTTTAAGGCATTTTGTCGTCTTCGTAACTGTGGCATTCGATCTCGCAACTCTTCAAGTTGCAACAGGTCTTCTTGATAAGCATCTAATAATTTTTGAATGCTTTTTTCAATACGCACAATTTCTTTTCCTAATACTTCTTTTCTTTGTTCTGTTGGATTAATATTTTTTATTTCTTCAATCCGTCGGTGGATCTCGGATCTTACTATTTCTGGGTTGCTCAGCAGTTCTATTACTTGCTCCCAAACAAGCCCATCCAAATAGTCCTGACGGATGGGTTTGTTTTGACATACTCGACCATTAGCAAACCGATAGTTGTCTGATCCTAAACAACGGTAGTAGTATAATTTTCGCTTGGATGTCTTAGTAGAACATCTATAGTATGCATATCCACAGCTTTTACAAATTAGCATACTCTGCAATAGGGTTGGCTCGATGGTTCGTCTCGGCGAATGTTTTTTATTGTGCTCTAATCGCTCCTGGACAAGTTGAAAACGATCATCTTCAATAATTGCAGGTACAGGAATCTCTATCCATTGATCTCTTGGCAATTCAATGTGAGCTCCACTACTGGGTGCATATCCACCACGCTGGCGCAGCGGTCTCGTTATTTTCTTCCTTGCGGCTGTTCTAGTTTTTCCAAAACAAGCTGTCCCTTTGTACGCTGGGTTGCGCAGCATCGCCCAGACGGTTGACCTCTCCCATAATGATATTTGCTTCCGTGTTGGTATCTTGTGACTATTTAGCCATCGGGCGATCGCATTAATACTAAGTCCATCTTCTACATATAATTTGTAAACCGTTCTAACAATCTCAGCTTCTTCTTCAATGACTTTATAGTATGCTGATGACGTCTCGGTTTTTTTGATATAATGATAACCATACGGAGCTCCGGAAAGAACATTTATCAGCCCTGATTTGGCTCGAAACCTTTTGCCACGACGTGTCCGTTCGACAATTTGGGTCCGCTCGTATTCTGCAATCATACCCTGAAATTGTAGCAATAGATGCTCTTCGGGAGTCTTGGCTTGAGGCGACTTAAGAAAAATAACTTCAATCCCATTGCGAGAAAATTCTTCAACCAAAAGCACCTGATACGCATATTTGCGACTTAAACGATCTGGGGATAATATCAATATTTTTTCAAGCTGACCTTCACAAGCCAAATCTCGCATACGCTCTAAACCAGGACGTACCAAAGTAGCACCACTGTATGCTTCGTCTTTAAATATCCATTGATCAGGAACAGTGATCCCTTCGTCTTGGGCATATTCGGTCAACGCCAAAATCTGACTACCAATCGTATGTTCCTCTTTTTGACGATCCGATGAGACTCTTGCGTAAATCGCGGCTATCGTCATGAGAGATCCTTTTGTCTGATTTGCTCGGTGATTCGCTTGCTCCGCCGGTTGTCCTCATTTTGTCAGGAACTAAAAGTTTGTAAGCCAACATAATTTTCTTGGCTGATAATCGGTCAAAACAATATTCCAAATGAACTTGTTTTGAAGTTGGTTTTCTAATAGCCACGCTTTCGGCCTTTGTATAAATATGTTTCTAAGGCCCGGGTTACGATATCGCTTATGGTATGTCCTGAGGCTTTGGCATAGTCTCGTGTTAATTGAATCAGCTTTGGAGATAGCTTTACGGTAAATGTAATTTTGGAATCGGGTATGGGAACTTTGTCTCCAATCTTCTGTGCTTCGCGAATATATCGATAGGCTTGGCGCTTTGAGATTTGATAGCGATCGACCATTGCGGCTACTGCCCTGGCAACGGTACCATGTTCTTTGATCTGCTCGAGGGCGGCGTTGATCCGCTTTGCGCGTTCGGTATTTGAGGATTTCACCATTTGTCACATGTATAATACTATATATGACATATGTCAACATTATTTTTTGCCTCTGTAGCCTCTAATTACCCGTAAAAATACAAAGTTACCTTTTGCGTTCAGGGCGTCACAATACCACCTTGAGGTGTTCCTGTGTCCGGGTGGATAACCCTTCCATCCGTGTCCAGGATGCCCGCCTTGAGCCATTTACGGATCAGGTTCAAAAACGCCGCATCATCGATCCTTTCGCTCAGCATTCGCAATAGCCACTCATGGTCCATGTGGTCGAAAAAGCCTTTGATATCGGCTTCCACGATGTATCCATATTTCCCGAACTGAAGATTGAAGCGCAGGTCGTTGACCGCATCTTTCGCACTCCGCTTGAGCCGGTAACCATAGCTATTGTCCAGAAAGTCCGCTTCAAAGATGGCTGTCAGCAGCTTGGCACAGGCCAACTGCACCAGACGGTCTTCAAGGGCCGGTATGCCCAGCGGTCTCTCCTTGCCATTTTCCTTGGGAATGTAACATCGCCGTACCAGTTTGGCACGATACCTCTTGGTTTTCAGTCGCCCCGCCAATGATTGAATGTTAGCCGCAAGATTTTCCTCGTAGGCCTGTGCCGTCACTTCGTCAACCCCGCTGGCGGCATCCTTGTTCAGATCTTTCCAGCAGGCGTGAAGAAATGGGGCATTCAAACACCGGTAAAGATTTTGGAAACGATGTTTTCCATCTGCTCTTGCCTTAATTGCTATTCCCCGCAGTGAGGTTTGCTCGTATTGTCCCAGCCCTACAATGTCCGGTACGAGTTTCCTTTGCAGGCTACGTACTCCCGTCAGGTCCTTCCCCATGTGATGGGCTTTCCCCACCTCCGAGTAGTATGCCTGATAAGACACCCCATCGGCGTATAGAGGATTGTCAGATGGCCGACCTTCCTCCCACCATAGTCCCTGTTTCAGCATTTCGGATGAGTAATGAACCACTGCTCCCTTTAACTCTCCCTCAATCCAAAACCAATTCCTGGAGCCTTTGGGGCTTCCCGAGTTCTCCGACGTATCTCTTCTTGCATGCCACGGCCTGATGACTCCGGCGGACCTCCACATTCTCGCCAATATCGAATGCTTCTGTGTTGCCTTCGGTGCACGTTAAAACCCTCGGCATCCGCAATTGTAATTTCGAAGCTGTACCAGCACTTCAGGGTGCGCGATCACCCCTACGGCCTACAAAATTCTCTGCCTACGCTTAACCCATCTTGTTCGCTGCAGAACTTCATGCACCTCCGCCATGGGTCCAAGGCTCGATACGGGTGGGTGGCTAACCCTTATAGGAAATCATTACTGTTTTCCCTCCCGACAGGGACTTTCACCCTGCAAGATACGCCGAGCTTTGCTCGGCGCGATAACGAGAAGTTCAGTGGCAGGCAGGGAGAGAAAGCCTATGCAAAAGACAAGGAAACACTGGACTCCGAAATTAACGAGGCTGCACGACCCTGCCTGTCAAACTGAAACGTTTTGTTGGGATTTCTACTGTATCCTTTAAAATCCTGTGAATATTACCAAAGTAAATCCCAGTAAAACAACTTGAATTGCATAAAGCATAAGTACTCCAGCAAATAGGCCGAATCGTGTTGCCACTTTCAATTCAACTGTAGAAAAAATTGCCAAAACAAAAAGAATTAGTGAGCCAAGAAAAAGCACTGGAGTCAAAATGGCTGGGAGCTTGAATGCAGGTAAGGGTAACCTGAAAATAAACTCAATGAAAATCGCCAAAACAGGCAAGAAGAAACCCAATGTCCCTATGGCTATTCTTGTCCTCTTTTTCGTTATCATCTTTTGTCATCAAGTAGGTCAGGGGCTTCGCAGCCCCATTCCCCTTTAAGAACCGTGCGTGACAGTTTCCCGTCACACGGCTCAAGCATCTCAAAAGGCAGCCCTTGGTGGGCGGCCCGGCTGTTTACCTCCCAGTACAGCCTTTGCGATACGCACTTGTAGCTTTCGAACGTGCTGTCTTGCATGGCTCCAGTCCATGGAAGTCCATTTCTTCGCATCGTCGACAGGTG
>CALZJV010000330.1 GCA_945787595.1 uncultured Desulfobacterales bacterium
TGTTGCAGTTTTTCGGCCGACATCTGTTTGGGGTGATAAACGACCTTGTCGGCGGAGTAATCGTCCCAGTCATAAGAAAAAATCCGGTCCTGCTGTTTGAGATCGTCGTAGGCCTTGGTGTGGGGAAAGGGTGTCAATACGGTAAATTCGGCCAGGTCGAGCTCGATTTCAAGCAAAAAATCCACCAGGCGCTTGATAAAATCTTCGCTATGATGGTCCAGCCCGAGGAGGATAGTGCCTTCGACCCCGATGCCGTGATCGTGGTAGCGCTTGATCCTTTCACGGATTAAATTCGAGGTGTCAAATACAGCCTGGTAGACATACCATGCCCCGGCCTGGGCTGCCAGATCGAGTACCTCCGGTTTATCCTCTATGGGATGGCTACACCATTTTTTCTTCAAAGGTATCATTTCCCGAAACAATTCCAATTCCCATTGGGTATCCTGGGCCAGGGAGTTGTCGACGATAAACAAACGATTGTTGTCGATGCCGGCCATCTCTTCAATGGCCTTTTCAATGGGCCGCGGTCTGAATTGTTTCCCGCCCAGATAGGCGACGGCGCAGGGATAACAGTGAAAACGGCAGCCTCGCGAGGCATGCACCAGGTCTACCATCTGAATGCCTTTGTAGTTATACAGATCTCGCTTCAGGATATCCCGCCGGGCACTACCGATTGTTTCAATCGGCGGCCGGTCCTCCAGACAGTTATATATTTTTTGAAGCTGGCCGGCTTTAAAATCCGCCAGGACCTGCTCCATTTTTCCCTCGGCTTCTCCGATAAAAACGGCGTCTGCATGGCTCATCGTTTCTTCGGCATGGAGCATGGTGGAAATACCGCCGAAAATGACCTTGACGCCTTTGTTGCGATAAATGTCGGCAATTTGCCAGCCGCGTTTAACCTGCACGGTCAACATCATGGATATCGCGACCAAATCGGCGGGATCATCAAAATTAATCGGCTCCAGATTTTCATCGATAAATGCCACCTCGAAGTCATCCGGCAGTGCTGCCGCAAAAACAACCGGCCCGTGGGGTGGTAAATGGAACTCGTTCTGTCGGTCAAGTTTGGGCCATTTTGGATAGATCAGTTTAACTTTCATAAACGAACCTGTTTCGGTTTTTGCATTTTAGAAATCCACAACTTTGGGGCGTAGACACGGATAAATGATTTTTTTTACAAACTCGAAAAATTCCAAATTCCAAGGACCAAAAAACAAATAAATCTCAAATTCCAATTTTCAATGACCAAATTTTTTTGCCTGCATCGGGCTCCGCCGAGTCATATTTTGAATTTAGTACCTATTTATTGAAATCACATCATGTTTGCGCATGATTTATACCATAGCCAGATTGAATATTTTAGGAATGCTATCGATTTAAATTGAAAAGACAGAGCGAAGCGATACCTCAAATCTTCAATCTTAAATCGTCAATATTCAATTCCGGCTTGTCCGGGTTAGGCAGTTCCATGATCAGGGTATAGCCCGCACCATCATGCGCCCTTAATTCGAGCCGGTCGGGAAAATCAGGCCCGTCACCGTCAGATTCCTGTTGGGTGAAAAAAGCATCGACTGTGCGGCTTAACCGCTGTTGTGCAGTGTATTGTCTGATGTGCCAGGTGTGATCGACATCGATCACGAGGTCAACGATTCGTCCATCCCGATTTTGATAACGACAGACGGATGACTTGTTCGGGTCGCTGCCGGTTTCCACCAGGGGTCCTGGCGGCATAAAAAATATCAACTGAATATCGCTGATAAGGCCGGCGGCAAAATCCTCATTGTCAAATGGTGCAACCGCCCGGTTGATGACAAGTCGTTGATCATAGCGGGCATCAAAAACCACCAGCCCTTCAATCGTCATGAGAACACAATGGGCGCTTTTGTCCCGCGAAGATATGACGGTCGCGCCCATGACCAAACCCCTGTGCCCGCCCGGCATCACGGCTTCAATCGAATGCACAAACTGCCATTTACCGCTGGGAAACAGTCGATGGCATGTTTGCGGCAATTCCCCCCGAACGGCATGATATGCGGGTTGCAAGCCCGGCAGCGTGCTGCATGAAATCAGGATACACCCGATACACAACGATAGACACAAAGTTTTCATGAAATTTTCCGGAAAATGGAATCCTGCAAGGGCTGGTTGAGAATAGCGTTTTTAAATTCAAATCGGGTGTATGAATTCTCGCCTTCGTAGATCATCACCGCTGCTATAATTCCGGGGCGGTCGGAAAGAATGAGTTCGATGCGTTGAATCACGGTGGCAAGGCTTTTTTCTTTGGGCCGCAGCACGATTTTGCGGCCGGGCTCCAGACTTGCACTAAAAGCCGGATTTTCTTCAAATCGGCCACTCAACCACTGGGTAATGTCCTGTAAAACCAACTGCATGGACTGCAGATGGGCCCCCTCGTCCTCGATAATGGCCCCGTTTCTCTTGAGGTAACGTTTTGTTCTGCCGTCATGCATGAGCAGAATACTTTGAACCGGGGAGCGATACTCCCAGCGTAGTGAATTGGGAGCCTGGAAATAAAAAATCCCCTTGGAAACAAGCGGCCTGGCAAGGATTTCCATGTGTTTTTCCTGCACGAATTCAGCCCTGACGGATGTGACAGTTGAAGCCGTTTTTTTGATGCCCTCCCAGGTGTCGGCCCAACCGAGGCACAGGAATGCGGTGAGCAGAAAAAGGACTTTTATTAAAAAATAGGGTTTTTGTGTTTTTTTCATGATTTAAGAAAATTCCAAGCACTAAAATTTATAAATCCCAAATATCAAATAAATCCCAATGACCAAAATTCAAAATCTCAAACAATGATTTGGTCATTGAAAAATTGAAATTTGAGATTTGTTTGGAATTTGATGCTTGTAATTTGGAATTTAATTGGCTGTTCCTTGCAATAGGGATATCAATAATACCAATCCAAGTTTTGTAAATTACATAAAAGGCACAACACTAGAACATTCCGCCGTTTACGGATATCACCTGCCCCGTAACATAGGACGCATCCTCGGAGCACAAAAACCTCACCACCTTGGCTACTTCCTGTGGTTTTCCGATCCGGGCCATGGGTATGGTGGCTTTAATATTTTCCACGGGTGCGCCTTTTATCATATCGGTTTCGATCAGTCCCGGGGCGACCACATTAACTCGGATTCCCAATCGCGCCACTTCGGATGCAACCGACCGGCTGGCACCGATCAATCCGGCCTTGGCTGCGGAATAATTGGCCTGGCCCCGGTTGCCGAGAAGACCGGCGACCGATGCGATGGAAACAATCGCGCCGCGTTTAAGACGAATCATTTTTTCAAGCACGGGCTTGGTAACGTTATAAAACCCACTTAAACTAATGTCGATGACCGCATGCCAGTCTTTGCGGGGCATCAAAATAAACAGCCCGTCAGCCGTAATGCCGGCGTTGTTGATCAGCGCATCAATGGATTCATATTGCTTTAAAATTTCATCCACAGCGCTTTGAGTTTCATCGAAATTGGAAACATCAAATTGCATTATGTTACCGTCGGATCCTGCCTTCCTAACCATTTCCAGGGTATTTGCGGCTCCTTTTTCATCCGAATTGTAGTTGACGACCAATCGATATCCATCTTTTGCCAACTCGAGGCAGATGGCCTGGCCGATTCCCTTGCTGGCACCAGTAACCAGCGCAAGCTTTTCGCCATGTACTTCCTTCATTATCTGCATCTCCGTGTAAGATACTATCCCAAGAATCCACTTCTTCCTTTTGGGCGATTATTTACAAAAACCGCACGACCACAAAAATTCCCAACATCGCAAACGCCAGCGCTAGTTTGGCCGCAACTCCCAAGGCCAAACCCACTGTAGCGCCGACGCCGGCGCGCCCGGCGGTCCTCAAATCGGATTGGGCCGTTAGCTCTCCTAAGACAGCACCAATAAAAGGGCCCAGCAGAATACCAGGAATTCCAAAAAATATACCGACAATCGCACCGAACGCAGCCCCTATGATTGCCCGGTTCGAAGCGCCGAATCGTTTGGCGCCGAAAGCACCGGCTAAAAAATCAAATACATACATAAGCAGAGCCATGATGCCCAGCACAATCAGCGTGCCAAAGCCCACATGCTTAAAGCCTTCGACCCAGGCCGCTACCAAAAGTCCCGCAAACAATATCGGCGCGCCCGGGAGGACCGGAAAAAGTAACCCCGCCATTCCCACCACCACCAGAATAATAGCTAACAACCAAAGTAAGATTTCAAGATACATGGTGGCAATGTTCAAGGGAAGTTATTTATTATTCGTGATGACAAACAACGATTATCTAACCTTCAGTATCGGTTTGAAAAAGCTGCAATGAAATTTCTCCGACAATAGCATCACCGATCCGGGCAATGCCTAAAATGTGTCGATAACTTTCATATTCGAATTGATTTTCGGCGCTTGTTATGATGCGCTGATTTAATGAAATCGCTCCCACAAAAAACCGGGATTGTTTGATGCCAACCAGCCAGCCTTTCTTCTCGGAATCTTTGCCGCGTTGTTTGATTCGGACCCAGCCATTGGTGACCGCTGCCGTTTGAGCGACCAGTTCGATTAGAACGAGTGGATTCACGCCATTTGCATCAAAAAAAGGCCATTGATCGGTAACCGTCGCAGCTGTAACAGCCCTTTCATCATCCATTTCAAGGATTTCATCAATAAGCAACATTCGATCACGTTGGGGCAAAAGATCTTCGATTCTGATGCCGTCAGGATTCATATTTTTGCCTGTGGACTGCCCAATACTAGGTTGTCAAATTATCAGAGCAACATATTTCGTTCTAATTTTAAAAGGTTTGAATTTTATCTGAGAAAATGGGCTAAATAGAACTAAGATGCTATCAAAAATATGGTAATTAATGATTGAACGGGTTAAGAAAAAATTATGTTTTCTCAATTTCAGCTGGATGTGATATTACTATATATATTTGGCACTGTAAAGAAACATGACAAAAACCTCCAATGCCCGGGTGAACGGCACAAGTTTCGCCTTGGGAAGATCCGAAGTGGTAGACAGAATGGAAAAATTATTAAAGGAACTCCAGGTTAAAATTGTTGATGTGTTGAATCTGATTGATGTAGAGCCTGAAGATATAGGGACCGATGACCGACTGGTGGGCGGAAATCTTGGACTTGATTCCATCGATGTGCTTGAGATGGTTATCATGATCGAAAAAGATTACGGCATTAAAATCGACAACCGAGAATTGGGCGTAAAAGTGTTTGCCACCCTGGGAACACTCGCCGAATATATTCATAAGAGCTCTCCGGAGTTGCCCAATTGACCGATGTGCGGGTTTACATTTCCGGAATGGGAATCATCTCCTCTCTCGGAAACGGGATATCAAATACCGGAGAAGCACTTCTAAAAAGTCTGGTAGGCATAAGACCGCTAACCCTTTTTTCGACAGCCTCCAATCAACCGCTCCCGGTGGGAGAGGCCCCCGGCCCGATTGAAGATAAGTCTCTTCCGCGCACCCACCAGCTCGCCCGTCTGGCAGCCGATCAGGCCATGGCCAAATCCAGGGAGACGCCGGACGCAGTGGTGATGGGCGTTACGACCGGCGGTATGCTGACGACAGAGGCTTAGCCCGCCGATACCGCTGCACAGGACCGGCCCTGACTGTTTCTACCGCCTGTTCTTCCGGAACCGCTGCCATAAAAATCGCGCTGGAGATGCTACGCTCCGGAAGTGTTAAACGGGTATTGGCCGGAGGGGCCGATTCCTTGTGCCGGCTGACATATTACGGGTTTAACGCTCTGCAGCTCGTCGACCCTGACGGCGCGCGGCCTTTTGATCAAAACCGAAGGGGGATGTCGGTGGCCGAAGGTGCGGCCATGTTGTTGCTGGTCGCAAACGATCCGCACAATGCCGTGGCCGAAATCCTCGGTGCCGGTTTATCCTGCGATGCGTATCATCCAGCGACACCGCACCCTATGGGACAAGGCGCTCTGGCGGCCATGCAGGCCGCCATTCAGGATGCCGGAATTTCGAAGGCCGATATCGACTACATTAACCTGCATGGTACCGGTACCCTGGATAATGATCTTTCCGAAGCCGCGGCTGTCAACACCCTTTATAAGCAGCAAAAGCCGCTGATGTCATCGGTCAAGGGTGCTTTTGGGCATTCTCTGGCTGCCGCCGGGGCCATTGAAGCGGTTGTCTCCGCCATCAGCATTTCCAACAGCCTGGTTCCGGCAACCGTCGGATGCAGTCAGCCGGATCCGGATTTAAAGCTGGATCCCGTTATTCAGCCCGCTCAAAGGCCAATCGGCACCGTTCTCTCAAACTCTTTCGGGTTTGGCGGCAACAACGCAGCGATTGTTATTAGTGCCTGCGGAAAATACAAACCCAACAGAACTTGCGCTAATACACAGCCAATGGCAATCCTCGGAAGCGCCTGTACAACCGGGGCAGGAAATACAAGTCAAACAATGAAAGCGATCGCATTTGGCAAAACGTGCGCAGGGATGCTGGGTATTCGGCATATATCCGCGAATCTTTCTGCCGCTGAAGTGCGTCGACTTAAACGGTTTCCGCGCCTGGCATTGTCCCTGGCCATTGCAGCCCACGAGAATTCGGGGGAAGGCGATAACCCGTCGGCGGTTTTTTTGGGCACCGGTTGGGGGGCGCTGTCGGAAACTTCGGATTTTTTAACCCGCCTGTTTGAAACCAATGAGCAGTTTCCCAGCCCGATAGACTTTATCGGATCGGTTCACAATGCCGCCGCAGGTCAGATTGCCATGCGATTTCAGGCCACAGGCGCCAATATCACCATGACCGGAGGCGATTATTCCTTCGAACAGGCAATAATGGCGGCAAGTTATTTATCAAACAGCATTGATGATACCTTTCTGGTTATCGGAGCCGATGAATCGCATCCGCAGCTTTCGCGGCTATTTGATCGGTCCACTTGCGGGTCAGCGATTTTATCGGACGGTGGTGGCGCCCTGTGTTTAAAAACCGGAACGAACGCGTCCGGATTTACCATCCAACCCGTTTTTTTTGAAAGCAGGGAAAATAATC
Source organism: uncultured Desulfobacterales bacterium (assembly GCA_945787595.1). Next base: position 7,038 of record CALZJV010000330.1, read on the forward strand.
CGGAAGTGATATCCTCTTTGATTCAGCGGCTGGAACAGCCCGGGCAAATTAATGACCGTTACGGTGTGATTTTGGCAGGACACCCTGCCGCCTGCCGCCGGGAAGGGGAAATGCAGCTGCAAAACCTGCTTTCTCTATCCGGTTGCAATCCCCCCGTGATTGATTATCGCAAAATAACCGGGGAGTATGCTTCCGCCTCGGCAGTGGCCGCCGCAATGGCCGTACAATTTTTGCAGGATGGCAAAATCCCCGAAGTCCTTTGTAATGACAAAGCGGCGGATCTAGGCCAAAAGGGAGTGCTTATTATCGGTACGGGCAACTTTATCACGGCCCTGGAGGTGATGCCGAAATGAAAGTATTGCTGGTATCCGCCAATACACTGAAGGAACCATACCCGGTCTATCCTCTGGGACTGGATTATGTGAGCGGAGCCATCGCAGCCGACCATCAGGTGCAAATTGTCGATATGAACAGCCTCGGTGATCGGGATTCATTGGCCGCAGTTATAAAAGAATTTTCACCGGATGTCATCGGCATCTCTTTGCGCAACATCGATAACACCGACACCACGGACCCGAGGGGGTTTATCGGCCAATACCGGGAAATCGTCGATGCGATCCGAAATCATACCGATGTCCCTCTGGTTTTGGGAGGAAGCGGATTTACCATCTTTCCGCACGAGACCATGAAGGCTTTGGATGCCGATTATGGAATTATTGGCGAGGGAGAACGGTTGGGGCTATTGTTGAATGCCATCCAAAAGCGGGAAGTTATCGGGTCGATCCCGGGTGTTATCACCCGCCAGAGCAAAAAAGCCCTCCCGGCCCCCTGGGAAGGAAAAATCACCCGGAGCCTCATTGCCAATCATTCCAACCTTAAATATTACCTGCAAAACGGCGGAATGCTGAATTTGCAGACCAAACGGGGTTGCCATTTTAAATGCGTCTACTGTACCTATCCCCATATTGAAGGACGGAAATTAAGGCTCATGGACCCCGAAGAAATCGCGACCGCTGCACGCCGGCTGCAAGCAAGCGGGGCCAAATATTTTTTTATCACCGATTCAGTGTTTAACGCTGATTTTGCCCATAGCATTGCGGTGGCAGAGGCATTCAAAAAATCGGCAATATCCATACCATGGGGCGCATTTTTTGCGCCATTGAAACAACCTGAGGGTTATTTTCAAAAATTGGCGGATGCCGGGTTGACCCATGTGGAATTCGGCACGGATTCTTTATCAAATCGCGTTCTGGCAACGTATCGCAAACCGTTTCGGGATCAGCAGGTTTTTAGAACTCATCAGGCCGCAATCGATGCAGGTCTCTACGTTGCCCACTATTTTTTGCTGGGAGGTCCCGGGGAGAACCCGCAGACCCTTAGGGAGACACTTACCAGGGTCGGCAGCCTAGAAAAATCCGCTTTGTTCTTTTTTTGCGGCATGCGTATTTATCCGGATACCGCATTGTATGATATCGCCGTCAAGGAGGGACAGATAACAGAGGGCCGGAGTATTCTCGAACCCGTTTTTTACCGCTCACCATTTATTGATTCGGATGAAATCATAAGCCAGGTCCAAAAAGAGGCCAACAGACGACTTAACTGGGTGATTGGTGCTGGTGGGGAAGAAACCGCTAAAATAATCAGCCAAATGTATCAGCGCGGACATTGTGGTCCCATGTGGGAATATTTGATCCGCTTAGGCTAGTGTCTTTTGCAGTTGAATATTTAATTGAATTAATTTAAAATAGCTTACTATGAAGTGGTACGTTTTAAAGAAATTGACCCGATCCGATATAAACGAAATAGAAGCCGATATCCACATTCCGTCGGATTCGCCCTGGTTTCGCGGGCATTTTCCTGGAGAACCCATTTTACCGGGTGTGGCTCAAATCGGCATGGTCATAGATGCTATCAGGCAGGCGCGAGATCAGGATTTGAAGGTAACAGGTGTGCGCCGGGTAAGATTTAAACAAATCATCCGGCCCGATGATAAATTAAAACTAATAGCGACACCGCTGAAAGAAAACGTCGGCGCTTATACTTTTCGCATTCTGGTCGAAAATGAGGCGGTCTGCAGCGGCGTTATGATGGTTGAGACGCAGACAAATTAACTAGTTTCCATCCATAAATGGTCTTTTTGCCCAATCTCGGCCTCAATCGGCGCGTTTGTTTGTGCGACGTAGCCAGCTACGTCTCCGCACAAACGCTTGATTTCCTTGACCTTGGACAAAAATCCGCATTTCTGGATTGGACTTGGACAAAAATCCGCATTTCTGGATTGGAAACACTTTCTGGTGCCCAAACTGATTTTAACCGATTTGTGGATGGGCACTAACTAGCGGAAGAGGAGAAAAATCAGGATGTCAACGGAAAGGAATGTTGAAAAAATTACCCTGCGCGTAGCGGAAATCATGATTGAGGAACTCAAACTTGAAGATGTCACACCGGCAACATTTGACCCCGAAATCGACTTGATTGATGAAGTCGGGATCGACAGCATGGATCTGGCGACCGTGGCCCTGGTGCTGCGGGATGAATACGCAATTCGAATCGATGAGGATGATTACCCTAAGTTGACAAGTGTCCGGTTGATTTCTGAATACATCGATAACAAACTGAAAAATATCTCCTAAAATTTATGAATGATTGCCCCTCCAATCAAGAATGGAAATTTTCCGAAATTCTGGCGGATCCTAAAATCCGTGCAAGATGGGAAAAGGTTCGCAAATATTTTTTTATGCGAGAGTCTACCTATGACATGGCCAACCGGTGCAATATCCGGTGTGAGGGCTGTTATTACTACGAAGGCGATAAACAGTTTGCCGAGCAAAACCGGGATCCGGCTGCCTGGCGCGAACTCATGCGGTCGGAGAAAGCACGCGGCATCACCTACGTTGTGCTTGCCGGGGCCGAGCCTTCATTGGTACCCGAGCTCTGTAAAGTCTGCTTTCAGGAAATGCCGCTGGGAACGATTGCCACCAACGGGTTGAAATTCATCCCCGAATCCATCAACTATAAAATTCATATCTCGGTCTGGGGAAATGACGCCACAAGCTTTGAAATCCGCAAAGCCAGAAACATGCTGCTCAGGCAGATAGGTAATTATCAAGGCGATCCGCGGGCGGTATTTGTCTATACCTTTACCCGCAACAATATCGATCAGGCCCGGGAGGTTGCCGGGATCCTGGCCGAAAATGGATGTAAACTGACGTTTAATATGTTTTCCGCTCCGGTAGGATATGACGGACAATTGCGACACACCGTCTCATCTTTGAACCGGACCCGCAAAATCATGACAGACCTGCTGGAAGAATATCCCGCCAGCGTGCTCTTTTCGCTTTATAGCGCGGTGGCTCACACGCACCAATCCGGTCTGCATGATCTTTATTCCTGTCCATACCCCCGGATGAATCCGTCAACCGCTATCGGCCTGGGGCGATCGTTCAGACAGTATCGTACCGATCTTACCTGGGACAGAGCGGTTGCCTGCTGCGTGCCGGATACCGACTGCGCCGATTGCCGACACTACGCATCCGGCAGTGCGGTTGTTACAGCCCGACTGTTTCGCCATGCCACCGATCCGGATACCTTTAAATCCTGGCTCGATTATGTCGACACCTATCTGGCCGTATGGGTGATGGGATATGAGAAAGGTGACAATCTTTGCAGCTATCTGGTGTTGCCGCCCGGACAGGATGTATTCTAATTCGAATCATTGACAGTCTCGTAAAAAGTCAAAATACTCAAATTTTGACCTCATAGTCTATTGAAACTATTAAATATGAAATTTGAAAATTGGCAAATTTCGGACTTTTTACAAACCATCAATCATTGATAAGCCAAACATCAGGAATAAATGAATGATCACCGTAAGTTCCTTGCTGGATCAACATTGGCATCAACGTTACCAACGAATTTCTAAACTCAACATTCGAAGCTCAATCTATGACGTCACCAATCAGTGTAATTTGCGCTGCAAAGGCTGCTTCTTCTTTTCATCCGATGAGCACAAGGCGGCTGTCGAGGAAAAGGATATAAAAAAATGGGAAGCGTTCATCGAAGGGGAAAAGGACCGTGGTGTTAATCTTGCCATTTTGATCGGCGGAGAACCGACCCTGCACCTGGACCGGGTCGAGGCCTTTTATACTCGGCTGTCAACATTTTGTGCCACCAACGGTTTGATCAAAATTCCGCGCGACCGATTCCCGGATATGATGCTGGGCATTTCGCTATGGGGTGATGAAGCAGATGAAAAAACGCTTAGGGGCAAAGACACCTTCAGCATTTCCAGTAAAAACTATGAGGGCGATTCCAATGTCTATTATCTGTATACCCTTACTCCTAAGCAGATCGGTAAAATTGAGCGTATCATCCGCAAAATAAGAGATGCCGGCCTGAAAGTCCACATGCAGCTGCTTTCGAATGATGAAGGGGTAGATGGTTTTAACTGGCAACCGGAGCAGCTCGAGGTTCTGAGGGCCGAAATGGACGATATGCTGGACAAATATCCGGATACCGTCATTTCCTCCAAATACTACCACGAAATCATTACCAGCGGGAAAATGCTGGGTCGCACCTTTGGCTGGGACGAATGTCCTTCCGTCACTCAGCCGCTGGATCAGCGAGATCCCCCTCCCAAACGTTTAATCGAATTTATCCGCTGGGCATCCGATCTCAATACGATGCATCGCTGCTGTACTTCCGAAACAAGAGATTGCTCGAGCTGTAAAGACGGAGCCGCTCATATGAGCTGGGTGATGGTGAACAAGCGTGCCCATATCCGTACGACACAAGATCTGCAAAACTGGATTGAGGTCTATGAGATGTTTGCCAAGCTGTATCAGTTCATACCCTGGTAAATGGAATGGACTATTTATGTCTTCTAAAAAAGCAGTAATCGTCGGATATGACGCGGTTTCTCCCCTGGGGACCGAAATGGATATCCAGTGGGCCAGAGCGATCCGGGGTGAAAGCGGTATCGGAGCACTGACCCGGTTTCCGCTGACGGATCTCCAATTTTTAAATATGCCATGCTGGTAGTTCATCGGGCCCTTGTAAAAAGCGGCATCAACATCAGCGCGGAGTTGTCGCCCCGGGTGGCGGTTACGTTCAGCTCGGCGGTGGGCGGACAGGATGCGATCCTCAAAGCCGACCGTCGTATGATCGCTGAAAACAAGCTGCCGCCGCCCTATGCCAATCCCAACTCATGCATCAATATGGTCGGCGGCAAAATATCGATTTTAACACAGGCCACCGGACCGATTACATCGCCCATCTCAGCCTGTGCTACGGGGGTGACCTCTTTGATTATCGGCGCCCTCCTGTTGGCGCAGGGCCAGGCCGATATCGCTATTTGCGGTGCCGTCGATTTCGCCTTGGTGGAACCTATCGTGGCCGGCTTCGCAACCATGGCTGGGGCATACGCCCCTAAATCTGGGCAGGAAACGGAACCGGCCGCACGGGCCAGTCGCCCGTTTTCAATTGATCGCAAAGGATTTGTTGTTTCCGAGGGTGCCGGCTGTATCATTATTACCACCGATGCCTTTGCCGCCGCCCACGGGTTGGATTACAGGATTGAAATTTCCGGATGGAGCATGACGTCCGATGCCAGCCATTTTGTGGCTCCCCATTTGCCGACGGTAACGCGCTGCATAGCTGAATGTATTGACAACTCCGGCATATCGTCGCATGATATAGACGTTGTCAATGCCCATGCGACCTCCACCAAAGTCGGCGACGAAGTGGAATACAAGGCGCTGAAAACCGTTTTTGGGGATTCACTGCCGCCCGTTTCCGCCAACAAATCCCTGATCGGACATGCGATGGGGGCGTCCAGCGCCATTGAAGCCATTTTTGCCATGGAAAGCATGCTGCAAGGCGTCGTGCCGCCGACCATCAACTATACACCGGATCCGGAACTGGTCCTGGACTGTGTGGCGGATGGTGCCCGCCGACTCGACCAGGCGTACGTGCTGAAAAATTCCTTCGGTTTCGGCGGTTGTAATGCCTGTATTGTTTTTCACAGGGTAGCCTGAATTAAGATGGGTGGTCAAAATTTTCAATTACTTCGCTTTTTGCGTTTATCCAAATTGTGTGTGATAGATTTCAGGCTACCAGGTTCAAAGATTCCGGGTTCACCGTTCAAAGGTTCGAATTAAATCGGGTCACCGAACCTTGCACCCCATGAACCCTGAACCAAATTTTACTGACACCTGAAACCCGACACCTGACACCAAGAAATCGGGTTAAAGCAAGATACTTAATTTATATAAAGTATTGGGAGAGTTTCAACCTCCCAATTTTAAGGTAACAGATGAAAGCCCCTAAAAATAGACGGGTGTTTGTGGTCGGTTATGGTGCGGCCACACCCCTTGGCAAAAACTTTGAAACGACCTGGCAACGGGCTGTCAGGGGCGAAGCCGGTTTTCGCAAACTGACCCGGTGCCACACGGACTCACGCTCCAATGTGGTCGGCGAAATCCCGGACTGGAATCCGCAAACGCTGGACTATTTAGACCGCAAAGAACTCTACAACTGGAATGCCGATTATGTGTTCTTAACCATGGCTATTTGTAGAGAAGCCCTGACCGATGCGGGCCTGGAAGTTAACGAAAATACCGGCCCGCGCACCGCCTGCCTGATCGGTTCGGCCTTAAACGGGACTGACGCTTATCGTATCGCCATGGACAACTACGTAAACAGGGGGCCCTTGAGAGTCAGTCCCTATCTATTACCCAATTTGTGCGCCAACCTGCCGTCGGGTAAGGCCGGTATTTTGTTGGGGTTCACGGGACCCATATTTTCACCTCAGGGTGCTTGTGCATCCGGCAATCATGCCATTGGTATCGGGGCACGGATGATAAGGGATGGGGATTGTGACTTTGTTCTGGCCGGGGGTGTTGACACCTGTCTAGTCCCTGAAATTATCCAGGGTTTTGCCAATATGCTGGCAACTATTAAAATCAACCCGCAGGATCGGGCTTATGATGATCCAACCCAAGCATCGAGACCGTTTAGTCTGGATAGAAAAGGATTTGTTCTGTCCGAAGGGGGTGGCGTTGTGGTATTGGCCGCGGAAGAAATGATTTCGTCATACGGTTTGAACCCCAGAGCCGAAGTTATGGGAATCGGCTGGACATCGGATGCATATCATTTTACCTTGCCCAATCCGCAAACGATTATTCGTGCCATTCACCAAGCAATCGATGATGCCGGTCTCGTACCGGGTGATATTCAGCATGTCAATGCCCATGGTACGTCCACACCCAAAGGCGACGCCACGGAGATTGAATGTCTCAGAACTGTTTTTGGGCCTTCGCTTCCAATGATTCCGGTATCATCAAACAAATCTCAAATTGGACATACACTGGGCGCTTCGGCCGCCATCGAAGCCGCCCTGGGCATTGAGGCCATGCGGCAGGGATTGTTGCTGCCGACGGTAAACCATGTCCCGGATCCGGAATTTGCAGATATCGACGTGGTTCCCAACAGGATTCGCAGATACTCGTATGAATTTATTCTTTCCAATTCCTTCGGATTTGGTGGAACCAACTGCTGTATTGTATTTAAAGGGGTGTGAATTGAGGCCGAAACCTTTTGTTCCCGAAGTGCTGGACGGCGATCGACGCTACATGCGGGATAAGACCAACGGCCTGGTGTGGCACCAATGTGAGTATCGTACACTTTATGCAGATACGGATCGCTCGCAGGTCGTCTACCATGCCAACTATCTGCGCTATTTTGAGTTCGGCCGGGCGTCGCTGATGCGCGACACCGCTTATTCGTATCGCGAGATCGAGGAAAACGGCTATATATATCCGGTCATTGAAATCGGTGCCACCTATTACAGCGCCCTTCATTATGATGATGCCATCTGGATCCACACCCGTCCTTCGGCACTCGAACGGGTGCGGCTGCAGTTTGACTACCTGATTACCCATGAAAAAACCCATGAAATTATCTGCAAGGGATTTACGAGGCACTGCGCTGTCAACGCTTCCGGTATTCCCGTGGAAGTAGACGAAAAAACGGCTCATCTATGGAGGATCTTTCCCAAATAGCCGAATCTGTTCGACTGCCGGCTCATATCCCTGTTTATCCTTATCTGACGGACCACCGTTTTGAAGGCCAGGTTGTATTGCCTGCAGTGGAAACGATGAAGGTGCTTGCAGAAACTGCTAAGGTTTTCCGGCCGGATACGGATATCTCCGGCATGAACCATGCACGGTTTGATAAATTCCTTTATATCCCACCCGATACGACTATAATTGACGCATTCTGCGACATTGTCATTTATCCGAATGGCGATATCATGGCCACCTTGTTGACCAAAACCCCCTCCCGGAAATCTACTATCGTACGCGTCAAGGAACATGGTGCCGTCTGCTTTCCATTCCGTAAGCCGGATATACAGCTGCCGCTTGACCTGACTCCAACCCTGGATGGCGTCGGTTTGGAAATACCGGCTGAAAAAATCTACAGCGACCTTGTTCCATTCGGCAAGACTTACCGTAATATTCACGGCCAACTGAGAATTTCCGAAGACGGGGCAACGGCAAGGACCCATGCCAGATCTGTTAACACATCTGCCCTTAATTTCGCTGATACAGGATCGCCTTTTCCTCTGGATGCGGCATTTCACGCAGCCTGCGTATGGGGACAGCGTTATGCTCAGACTGTTTCATTTCCTGTCGGGATTGAAAAACGGGTCATATTCAAACCGACGCAACCCGGCACAACTTATCTGAGTCGAATTATCCCTGTAAGAAAAAGTGCAGAACGGCTTACGTTTGATATATGGATTTACGGCAAAGACGGTAATCTTTACGAGGGCGTCGGCGGTGTTCACATGCGCGATGTCAGTGCCGGGCGACTGAAACCGCCGCGGTGGATAAGGGGGGACGTTGCTTAAATTGTGCGTAATTGTTCCCCAGCGTTTTTCATAGAATCGAATGGGCTCTCAAATTTAATAAGATCCAACTTGTTCCGGAGCAATTTTAAATTACAAATTTGGTGCTTTTAATTTGGGATTTAGTAGTAGTTCACCTAACGCCTAATGAATAAAGGTATCCAAAGGGGGAGAATATGCTTGACTGGAACACGAAAGCGATTATCGGGCCGGCAGGAATTCTTCTGATGATCTTGAGTCAGTTATTGGCAGGATGTACAACGACGTTACCGAAACATAATATTATCGGCCCCAAAACCTATAAAAATTCAATGGACATTCATATAGGCGGCACTCGCCGCTCCTATCTGGTGCATATTCCCTCCGGTTACGACCCGCAAAAACCATTGCCTTTGGTTGTGGTGATTCACGGAGCATTTGACACGGCTGAAGGGGTTGAAAAATTTTCCGGTTTCAGTAATTTAGCGGATCGGGAAAATTTTGTTGTCCTGTATCCCAATGGGATGGGCATATTTGGATTTCTTCAGCATTGGAGAAAAGCTGCAGACGACAACTGGGATGATGTGGGATTCGTTGCGGCTGCCATTGAGGATGTTCGAGCCCGTTTAAAGATCGATTCCAGCCGCATTTATATGGTCGGATTTTCCAACGGGGGCATGTTTACCTATCGTTTTGCCGCGGAACGGGGGGATCTTCTGGCGGCGGCGGCTCCCATGGCCGCATCCATCGGCGGAAAGCCTTCCAATGATGCGCCGGAATGGCGTATACCCGAACCCGTACAGCCCCTTTCCATGATCATCATTCACGGACTGGCGGACGATGACATCACTTACGAGGGGGGCGTCAGCCGTCACCGGGGCGGAACCCGCACATACTGGTCCGTTGAGGAATCTGTTAAGTTCTGGGTCATGTCAAATGGCTGTAATCCCAGGGCCGCCAGCACCCATTTAAACGACGGCAGCGTCAATCTGAAATCATGGGGAATTTGCAGGAACGACACTGAAGTGGCACTTTACCTGATCAAGGACTGGGGACATGTTTGGCCGGGTAAATACTTTACGTCGGATCTGGCGGAAAACGATCCTCTCAGGAACTTTGATGCCGCCGAAATCATCTGGGAATTTTTTAAATCTCATCAGCGCCAACCCTAAGTCCATGGATTCATGGTTGCTAATTTGTATACAATGAAACTATTGATCTTATTATGCCTAGGGGCTTACGCTGCGGGCTCCGTTAATTTTTCAATCCTGCTTTTCAAGATGCTGGGAAAGGATGATCCGCGCAACGCTTTCAGCGGTAACCCCGGTGTCGTCAATGTCTATCGACAGGCCGGACTGTCCATGGCTGCGGTGGTATGGCTGCTGGATATGAGCCGGGCTTTGGTGGTGGCCTTTATCGCCATACGTCTGCTGCCGGTGGCGCTTGTTCCCTGGGCCGGTCTGGGGCTCATCCTGGGCAACCGTTTTCCCTGTTTTCATGGTCTGCATGGCGGCAAGGGTGTTGCCAATTATCTCGGCTTTACAACGATTATCTCGCCGGTCGCTGCCGGGTTATCCGCCCTGGGGTGGCTTTTGACCTATGCCATATGGCGCACCCCTTTTATCGCCTCTTTTGTGATGGTGTTTATCCTGGCTGCGGGAACGATTGCTGCATCTGAGTATTCTCTAGCGGCGATCGCAGGTGTTGCAGCAACGGCGGTACTGATCTATTACAACCATAAAGCAAACGTACTGGGGCTGGTGCAGCAAGGAGGAGGAGTGGATTAGGCGTTTTATTGGGCCAAAAACTCAACAAATAAGTCAAGTTTTTGCAAAGAGAACAAACCTCTGGTGCTGAAGATACTGGCTGCTTGATACTGGATTAACGAGGTATTCTGTCGATTTTATAAATGGAAAAAGATCGAGCCGACTCCGCCACAGCAGGAATGGTTACGACGGCCGGAAGCGACTCATTTTTCCAGCATCCAGTAACCAGTATCCAGCATCACTTCGCCTCGCCAACAGTCTATGTTTCTCATCGACTCGTCGGTTTGAGGCTTAGCTTTGCTATATTTTAAGTCAGGAATCCTTTTTCATTAATTTCTCAACGGTTACCCTCGACGCCCAGCGCAGAAATATCCTGGTATAATCGGCTCCGGCCAGATACATCCCCAGCAAGAATACCAGGTGTGACAGACCATAGGTAAGCGGACCGCCGATCGCGACGATTAAGGGTTTTTCCAGGTAAATAGACAATGCTCCCAGCGCACCCACCGCCGGCCAGCCGATGATATAGCTAAAAGCGATAGCTGAAATTCCGAGCACGACCCGCACAGAGGGTTTTTTTTTAAAGGCGCTTAAATCGGCTTTGTCCTCGATGGCCGAACGAACATATCTGGTTTCAGCGAATTTTTTGATTATATTCATTTTTATCTGCGTTAAGGCATTTAAACGGGCAGGCGAAGAACCATGAAGGTACCCATCCGCTCGCGCATCTAAACCTGATCACGAATAAGAACTGGATTAATGGAATGATGGAATGGTGGAATATGGGGTACATTCGTGTTCCATCTGGTTGAAAAATAATACGGTTCATGGGATAAACAAACCATGGATCGAAAAAATATCAACAGTGAATATTGACCCCAAAAGCCTTGATTCAAACACTGAAGTTATGCGTTTTTGACTATTATTCCATTGTTCTCTCCGAGCCGTAGGATCTCCGAGCCGGAGGCCATCATTCCATCATTCCATGTAGGCGGCATGAAACCAGTGTCGTTAAAAGATGTATGATTTCAATAGGCTTTCAGATGGTGTTTTTGGTCCTCTTTCAGCCGACTAGAGGACGCCCCCTGAGTAAGGCGTACAAATAGTACGTTGTCGATTGGGGGCGACTGATAACGCAGTCCAAAAACTTGATCTGGAAGACTATATAAGGAGAAAATGTGCAATGTGCAAGTTCAAAACAAATGCATTCGGGTTGCAGATTTTTGCAGCTATCGCTTTTTTAATTTACGGGACGGTATTTTTCAGTTGCGCACCGACCGCGGTAATCGGAAAACCGGTTGATCCTGCAAAACTTGTTGATGGAACATTTAAAGGCAGCTATAGGGGTGGTCCGAATAAAGCGATCGTCGAAGTGACAATTAAAGATAATTCGATTGTCAATATTAGAATAATTCAGCACCAGGCTTGGAAGGGTAAAAAGGCCGAAGAAACTATCGTTGAACGAATAATTGCGCGTCAATCGACCCGGGTGGATGCGGTTAGCGGGGCAACCAACAGCAGTAACGTAATTATGAACGCGGTGCAGCTGGCGATTGAAAAAGCGGGGCTTGGTTCTAAAATGGGCCAATAGCGGTAAGACAAAATATTTATAACCACGAAACACACGAAACACGCGAAAAAATCAACATAATTTATTTCGTGTCATTTCGTGTGTTTCGTGGTTTGAATAAAATGGCCGAGGTTAGAATCAACCCCAGAAAGCGTATTAGTAAAACGGTTAATGATGAATGCTAAAATAACTGCTAAAAACTGGGAATTTTTTGATAAAATCTACTGCATCTCATTGGATGAACGTGCGGACAGACAAGGAGAGGCCAAACGTCAATTCGGCAAGATCGGGCTGTTGGAAAGAGTCGAATTTGAGATTGTAAAAAAGCATCCGCATAATATTGAACAAGGAATATTTGAATCACACCTAACCTGTTTGGAAAAAGGGATCCGGGCCGGCGCCGACACTATTGTCGTATTCGAAGATGATATCCTGTTTGAACGGTTCAACCCGGCCGATCTTAAAAATTGTATTGACTTCTTATCGACCAACCACCATTGGAATGCCTTGTATTTTGGGTGTCTGGTATCGGGCAGTAAAAAAACACAACACCGATCGGTACTGAAAATAAAGTACCGCTGCCTGACCCATGCCTATGTTTTCAGTCGCAAGTTTTCTGAATCGTTGGTTAAAAAATCCTGGAGTGAAATACCCTTTGATGATTTTCTGTGTTCATTAAATGATGAATTTTATGCTATCTATCCTTCTTTTGCGTTTCAGAGCAATTCGCGTTCGGATAACATCAGGTTTTTACCATTGGACAAATTTAGAAGATTATGTGGCGGGCTGCGGTGGTTACAAAAAGGAAACGAGCTCTACCATCACCGCCGAACACCGGTCATCCTGCTGCATATTATTATTATCCTGCTGATCCTCATGTTGGCTTTATGAAATCGCCTGAAATCCATTGGCACCGATTGATTTTAATACTGCTTATTGTGGTTATTTTATTCGGTATTGGTTTATATCGAATAGAAATTGATTCGGATATTGTCGCTTCTCTGCCTGAAGGTGATCCGGTAATTTCGGATGCCGTCTATATTTTTAAAAACCACCCCCTTCAGGATCAATTGCTCATTGATGTCAGCCTTCAAAACGACGACCTGGAAATTCTACTTGAATGCGGCGAACTGGTCGAAAACAAATTAAACGACAGCGGGTTGTTTAAAAATGTCGGCCTAAAAGATGTTCAAAATCTCATACCTGATTTATTGGCGTATGTTGTAGAAAACCTGCCGGTCATGTTTAGCGCAAAAGAGCTTGAAAAAAAGATCGAACCATTGCTGGAATCCGATCAAGTTCAAAAAAGACTGCAGGCCATTTATTTGCAACTGCTGGAAATGGAAGGAATCGGGCAGGCAGAATTCATCTCAAAAGATCCTTTGGGGCTAAAAAATTTAATTTTGGCCAGACTATCACACCTGGCTCCATCTCAAAGTGCCCGCATATACAGGGGAAAACTCATATCTGCTGACGGTAGACATCTGCTTGTCATCGCCAATCCCATCGCCTCTAGTACGGATACGACCTTCGCCCGCAAGGCCGCCGAACTTATTGATAATCTGGCTGATGACCTGAATCGGAAATATTCCGAAGCGGGGTACGGCATTACGCTGACCCCCACTGGAGCATACCGGGCGGCCCTGGATAATGAGCTTATCATAAGACAGGATGTTAAAAACGCTATCCTGCTGGCCACCATCGGCATTGCAATTTTGCTCATATTTGCTTTCCCAAGACCTCTCATGGGGCTGCTGTCCCTATTGCCGGCGATGGCCGGATCGATGATCGCATTTTTTGTTTTTACATTGCTGCACAAATCGATTTCGGTCATGGTGCTCGGTTTTGGCGGCGCAATCATTTCGATTACCGTCGATCACGGGATAGCTTATCTACTTTTCCTGGATCGCCCTTATAAAACTCATGGCAGAGAAGCGTCTGCAGAAGTCTGGGGTGTGGGGCTGCTGGCCGCCTTGACAACTGTGGGCGCTTTCGGTGTGCTTTCCATCAGTGGTTTCCCGGTATTTGAGCAACTCGGGTTATTTACGGCCCTGGGAATTGCATTCTCATTTCTATTTGTTCATTCTGTTTTCCCGAAGGTTTTTACGGCCATGGCGCCTGCCCGCCCAAGGCGTCTACCGCTTGAAAATGTTGTCAACACGCTGGCACTAACCGGAAAAAAAGGAGCTTATGCGGCCCTGGGAGTTGTTATTGTCATGCTTTTTTTCGCAAAACCCGGATTCAATGTAAGTCTGAGCTCCATGAACACCGTAAGCAAGGAAACTACCGCAGCCGAAAATCTGTTTGCCGACGTGTGGGGCAATATTTTTAGCAGGATATATTTGATGACCGAAGGCCCAAGCGTCAAGGAGCTTCAGAAAAAAGGCGACAGCCTGCTGGCTATGATGGATGCGGACATGCACTCGGGCGTTCTGTCTTCAGGTTTTGTTCCTTCGATGATATTTCCGGGCAAAGATCGCAGGCAACAAAATTTCGCGAATTGGAAAGAATTTTGGAACCGGAGCAGGGTTCGCCGGTTTAAACGTGTGATGGCAGAGGCATCGATTAAACCGGGTTTTACGGCCGATGCGTTTAAGCCATTTTACAAACTACTTGCCCCGGACTTAAACCCGCCGGCAGATATAACGATTCCTGAAAAATTTTACAGTCTGATGGGAATAACTAAAAGTTTGGAAGGATCGAGATGGATTCAGTTTTGCGGTCTGACTACCGGTGAGTCTTATCAGGCTGACAGGTTTTTTGAAAAATATCAATCTGCAGGCAAACTATTTGATCCGACCTTTTTTTCGCAAAAACTCGGCAGGCTTTTATTTACCACATTTACAAAGATGTTGGTGATCATCGGTATCAGCGTCACCATTCTCTTGTTTTTATTCTTTTTCGACTGGAAATTAACCGTTATCTCACTGTTGCCGGTTTTCTTCGCCTTAATCAGCACCCTGGGCACCTTGAACCTTATCGGCCACCCGCTGGACATTCCGGGGTTAATGCTTGCCATTATTGTCATGGGTATGGGTATCGATTATTCACTGTTTTTTGTCAGATCCTATCAGCGCTATGCGGATGCATCTCATCCGTCTTACGGTCTCATCCGTATGGCGGTTTTCATGGCGTCCGCATCAACGCTTATCGGGTTCGGAGTTTTATGCACGGCCGAGCACTCGCTTTTAAGAAGCGCCGGATTAACGTCATTGTTCGGCATCGGCTATTCCCTTATCGGCGCTTTTGTCATTCTGCCGCCTGTTTTAAAATATGTGTTTCAATCCCGGCAAGAAGATATCAGCCAGGCCGCCGATCTTCATGATCGTATTTTGAGACGATACCGAAACATGGAAGCGTATCCGAGAATATTTGCCAGGCTTAAAATTCGTTTGGATCCCATGTTTTCAGAACTGCCCCGTATTTTTGGATTCTCCCGGCAGCCCCGGACAATTATTGATATCGGCTGCGGTTTCGGCGTACCGGCCAGCTGGTTGATTGAAAATTTTGCCGAATTGAAAATCTATGGTATTGATCTTGACAGCAATCGGGTCAGAATAGCCTCCAGGGCACTCGGACCAAGAGGCGTGATCGTGCACGGCCGGGCACCGGATCTACCACGAATTCCGCATTTGGCCGATGCCGCCGTCATGCTGGACATGTTGCATTATTTAAAAGATGATGATTTAGGACTCACGTTATCGCGGTTGGGTGACGGACTTTGCGATAACGGCCACCTGATAATACGAGCCGTTGTAGTGCCGAATGCGCGGCAGTCCTTGTTCTGGTGGCTGGAGAATCTCAAAAATAAAATTAGGAGAATCACCGCCTATTATCGCTCCTTTGATGAGATATCAACGATTCTGACTCAAGCCGATTTTACGATTGAGCATACTGAACCGTCGGGACCCAAAGGGGATTTAGTTTGGTTTGTCCTGAGGCGCAGGAGCCGGAACCATTAGGCCCTAAGTCCATTTTTTCTAACAACATGTTGTAAAGAAATGGAGGTTT
>CALZJV010000331.1 GCA_945787595.1 uncultured Desulfobacterales bacterium
AGTCAAAATTTTATTTCCATAACACCGGTCAAATGCGATATGACGGATTACCACGTGCTGGAGGATTTGAGAAGCTGGGGGCTAAAAAAATGAATATTGTCGATTGACGATTGAATATTTGTGGATGTCGCTCTCCGAGGCGTAGGCGCCACAACCCCTACGAGCCGGAGGCTTCGCTCCGTCAATTTAATCTCCATTAGGGTGTAGTTTCCCCCAGATTGCTGCGATAAAATTTCGTTTGCTTTAGATGATATCCCGCGACGTGCCGCAGGGGGTTCGTTGATGTTTTTTTTATAATCGCTCCGCGGAGGCGGACCTTAAATATTCAATATTCAATCGACAATATTCAATCATTTGAAGGTGCACTAAAATAATTCATAAGGTATTAAATGGGGCAGATTTTAAGCGCTGCCCGATGGTTAAAGGAAGGACCCCTAGTATCCATGTTTATCACTCTGGAAGGGATTGAAGGCTCAGGCAAGACGACCCAAATGCGACAGCTCGGCACCTATTTTGAAAACCGGGGGCATTCGTGTGTGTTGACCCGTGAACCTGGAGGTACTGCTCTCGGGGAAAAAATCAGGACGATTTTACTGGATCCTGCCAGCACCGAGCTAGTTGCTGATCGTGCCCAGCACATCAATTCTTTGATCAAACCCAGTCTGGCTGAAGGTAAAGTTGTTTTGTGCGACCGCTATTTTGATGCCACCGTGGTTTATCAGGGCTTTGCCCGTGGGCTTGATACCGGATTCATCTGCGACTTACACAGACTCATATTCGATGACCTGAAACCGGATATGACATTTCTATTGGATCTTGCACCTCACATTGGTTTGGCGCGAGCCTGGAAACAACTTGATAACGGTACGCGCTCCGGAACTGAGAGCCGTTTTGAAGAAGAAACCATCAACTTTCACGAAAAGGTTCGCGCAGGCTATTTGGAACTTGCCCGCCGCCAACCCGAACGTATCAGGGTGGTTGATGGCTCCCAGGATATAAAACAGGTTCAAGCGGATATCCGGGATGCGCTGGCTGAACTATTACCACTAATTTAGGCCATTATCGATTTTTATCTACAACATGTTTTAAGAAAGTGAAGGTTTCAGGTTTCAGGTGTCGGGTGTCAGGCATTAAAGGTGTTAAATTCTCGTGTGAAACTATGGCTTCTTTTTCGATTAAACTGGTCGCTTCAGCAGCCTGTGGCTGGGCTGACACCTTGTATGAAACTACGCCAAAATGGCACGGTCTCTTGATGATTAGACTGGCCGAAACAGTGAATCCTCCAGAGGCGGACTGTAAGCATTGAACGTCGAACATCGAACGTCCAACATCGAACGTTGAATATTGATGACGCTACGCTTTATCGATTTTAAAACAAGCAAACCGCAGAATTTCCAGGAGTAGATTCGCTTTGCTCAGTCTTTTTTTTAAAATTGACAGAATACATTATTCGATGTTGGACGTTCAATGTTCGATGTTCGATGTTCATTTTTTAGTTATAATTTGCGACATTAAATTGTCAGCGTGCTTGCTGCCTTTCAGAGGCCACTTTTTCCGCGCGCAGTCTTGAAAAAAGCATAGTGTCTAATGAGCAATTCAATTTTGAACACCATTGGCAATACGCCACTGGTTGAAATCAAAAAACTCAATCCAAATCCCAAGGTCAGAGTTCTGGCCAAATTAGAATACTTTAACCCGGGTGGATCTACCAAGGACAGGCCTGCGCTTTACATGATCGAGGCCGCGGAAAAATCCGGTGAACTCAACCCAGATAAGACGGTCTTGGAAGCCACCAGTGGCAACACCGGAATTGGGCTTGCTCTAGTATGCGCAATTAAAGGCTACCGGCTGTTATTGGTGATGAGCGAATCCGTCAGTACTGAACGTCAGAAAATATTAAAAGCGCGCGGTGCAGGAATTCTTTTGACTGCGGGACATTTGGGAACAGACGGAGCTATCGAAGAGGCTTATCGTCTTTCCCGGGAAAATCCCGACCGTTTTTTTATGGCAGATCAGTTTAACAACGAAGCCAACTGGAAATCCCATTATCACGGGACGGCAGAAGAAATTTGGCAACAAACCGATGCAGACGTCAATACCTTTGTAGCCTGTCTGGGTACATCCGGTACGCTGATGGGAGTCTCGCGAAAATTAAAGCAGTTAAATCCAGCGGTTCAAATTGTCGGCGTTGAACCCTATCTGGGCCACAAAATCCAGGGATTGAAAAATATGAAGGAGGCTTATTGCCCCGGGATTTTTGAAAAGCAGCGCCTGGATAATAAAGTTAATATAGATGATGAAGAAGCCTTCGAGTTGGCCAGAAGCCTGGCAAGAACTGAAGGGCTGCTGGTGGGGATGAGCAGCGGAGCCGCCATGGCGGTGGCCCTGAAAGAGGCGCAGCAAATGAATGCGGGCACCGTGGTGGTGGTTTTGCCTGACGGCGGGGAACGTTACCTAAGCACCTCCCTTTTCACCGTGCGGGAAGATGTGGGGCTCAAGCTGAATAATACCCTGAGCAAACGCAAGGAAACCTTTGAGCCTTTTGTTCCGGGAAACGTATCCTTATACTCATACGGTCCTACCATTCATACAAGGATGCATATCGGTGAAATGCGCCGCTATGTATTCGCCGATCAACTCAGTCGGTATTTACGCTATCGAGGTTATCGCGTGCGGCATGTCATGAACATCTCCGATCTGGATGACAAAACCATCCTTGAATCGGAAAAAGCTGATCTGGAATTAGATGAATTTACCAGGAGCCATATTGAGCAGTTCAAAAAAGATTTGTCTGTTCTCAGAGTCCGCGCGGCGGAACAATATCCCCTTGCTGGCGAACATGTCAAAGACATGGAAGTGCTTTCACAAAAACTTGTCGACAAAGGATTTGCCTATGAAAAGCTTCGTTCTCTGTATTTCGATATTTCACGGTTTTCGGACTACGGCAAGTTATCCGGTATTGATATTCATAAAATAAAGCTGGGTGCCACCGTCGATCTCGATGAGTATGAGAAAGAAAATCCCAGAGATTTCACACTTTTTAAGCGATCGAGGCTGTCGGAATTAAAAAGAGGGATATTTTTTAAAACCCCATGGGGAAACGTGCGACCTTCCTGGCACATTCAATGTGCCGCCATGTCCATGAAATATTTGGGCGAAAATTATGACATCTACGCCAGCAGCCGGGAGTTGCTTTTCCCCCATCATGAAAATGTCAATGCCATTGCGGCCGCACTCACCGGCAGGTCCTTGGCCCGTTTCTGGGTCCATTGCGAGCGTGTTTTAATCGACGGGAAAAAAGTGGATGAAACTGAATCCGGTTATACCCTTGACGATCTTATGCACATGGGCTGCTCGGGACGGTTAATTCGATACTGGCTGTTTACCTCCCATTACAGAAAACCCATTACGTTCTCCAAAGACCGATTGATTGACGCGCAGCAATCACTCAAAAGAATTGACCAATGCATTCATGCCCTGCAACATATCAGGGACGGGCGGTCTTTTCCGGATCTGAATCAATTGGTTTATGATATTAAGCAAGGGTTTATCCGGGCCATGGACGATGATCTCAATATATCGGCGGCCATGGCCTCCTTGTTCGGCAATGTCAAAAAGATCAATATCCTTGCT
Source organism: uncultured Desulfobacterales bacterium (assembly GCA_945787595.1). The sequence goes on from CALZJV010000331.1 coordinate 3,634, forward strand.
CTGGAAAAGAAAATTGATGCCGAAGGTGCATCCAAGGTCCTGGATACATTTCGCAGCATTGATGCGGTGCTCGGATTTCTGGAATTTGATAAAGATATCGATGACGCCACGATCCAAGAGCTCATCAAAACCAGAAATCAGGCCAGAACGGATCAAAACTGGGAGCTTGCCGACCGAATTCGCGACCAATTAAGAGCGCGTGAAATCATTGTGCAGGACGAAAAACTATGAAACCCATCTGTTGCCCATCCACCTATGTTTCCAATTCCGTTGCACAGGCGCTGACTGCCTGCTTCGGACAATTTATTGTTTATCAGCCGCTGGCCGGTGAAACACCGCAGCAAATGCGCCCCTGGGTAGAAAAGGGTATTTTAGACCTCCGGGTGCCCGTGACAGGAGATGAGAAAGAACTCGAAGCAGTGGTGAAAAATTATTTGAGTTGGGCTGATCTCCATTTTGATGATTCAGGTCTGAAACCTCCATTTTTGAGTAATTGGAAGGATGCCATACCTTTCTTTAACGCCACATCCTCCTCACAAGTTGTGGCGGATATAAAAGAGCAGGTTCGTGGAAAACCAGTCTGCGGAGCGCCGGAGCCACTTTTGGCAGCCAGGGTTTTTCTCTATTTTGCGCAGGAATTCGATCGGCAAAACGAGGAGATTGTCCAGGATCTGAAACGGCACCATCAGCAGGAAGCAGAATTACTGCAACAACTGAAAATGGAAGATGATACCTCAACCGCCGGGTTTCAAAAAAAAGAGGTGCAAATAACGGATGATTCCGCCGATTATATGGTTTTGGACCGGCTGGCAGCCTGGACCCGGATTTTGTTAGCAGATACGGACATATCCGGCATAATTATTAGCCACATCCCGGCCATTTTGCAGGAATTACTCGACAAAACACCGTCGGCTGAGGAGCTGCTTCATTTCGAATGCATTCCAATTTACGCTGATAGGATCGCCGAACCTGCCCCTTGGCAGCAAAAACTGACGTCGAATCTTGCTTATATCGTTGAACATAAATGGACAGCGTCCACCGGCAGGCTGCCTGATCAACCACGTTTTCCAGCCTCGGATAAAACTGTATCACTCAGAGTATATCTCGTGCCGGATCAAATGCCCCGGGATTTTTTTTCGCGCTGTGCTCAAATCCAGCCTTCCGACAGAGATGCTACCTATTCCGGCGGCAGATATAAAAACACGCTCATCGGTTTGATTGAGTTTAACAATCACTAAATCAAATAAATATCCGCCGTAACTATAATTAAGGTGAAAGTTCAGCCACGAAGACACCAAGACGCAAAAAAATGGAAATTTCAGAAAAAAATAGTAAGAGGGCTTGACTCGATTTTTTAATTGGTATAAGGACATCCCCTTGGTATGTGGGTTACCCCGTATCGGGATCAAATAGAAGGTTTCAACACCATATTTATCATAATTCATTGAAAGGAGAGTTAAATAATGGCTTTTAATCCTATCGTCGATGAAGAGAAATGCGCAGGTTGCGAAGAGTGTGTGGATGTTTGTCCTGTCGAAGTATTCGAGATGCAGGACGGCAAATCCGTGCCCGTCAATGCCGAGGAGTGCCTTGGATGCGAAAGCTGCGTTGAAGTATGCGAAGAAGGCGCGATTGTCGTCGAAGAGACCTAATTTTTATATCGAAAATTCCCCCTGAACCTGGATGAAAAATCCAGGGCAGGGGAACTCAACTTTCTGACTAACCCCGCCACCTGTATTATTCCAAATTTCATTTCATAACCTCTAAGGGCAATGATCTTGGGCCACACGAGACTGCCCTGAAACCCAGCGATGTTCCAGTCCAGTTCGTCCACGCGATAGCCGGTGCTGAGGGTGAAATCAGTTTCTAACGGAATGCTCTTTTTCTTCTCAGCGCTCATTGAAGTCTTAGTCGCCGAAAGGCTGCCTGAATCAGCCATCGCCGCAGGAGCTGCCAGGAAAATAAGCAAGCTGATAATCATGATAATCTTCTCGACCTGTTTTTGAGGACCCTGCATGTTTAAGCCTCTGTGCAATTAATTGTTATTCTCACCACTTTCGTAGGAAGCCTAAAAACATATATCGGTTTAATAAAAAAAACCTTGAAGTCCTTGACAGCGGTTATGGATTTCGCGCAATCTATTTGCATACATACGGCTTGCGTGCTGCAACAATCTGTGATAATTATATTTTTTATGAAGCAATATGTCATCGATGAGCTAAGACAGACTGATTATAAAGCGCTCAAAACCTATCTGGACGAGAAAAATGGGTTTTCTGAAATGGACGGTATCTATTGGATACCGGTTGCGGCTGATATGCTGACGGATATCCAGTCGGAACATACAGAATGCCAGCCGCAATACTTCATCATCGATCTTGATGGTAATCGTTTGGCCTGCGAATTTTTAGTGCGCAGTAAAAATCGCGTACGCTGCGATTGTATTCATTACGCCTCGGTAAGCCAGCGCAACTGGCTGATTGAATTAATCGATAATATTTTTAACCGGCTGCAGATCAAGACCTGAGCTTCTCCAACTTATGATACGGACAGTATTTATTTTGTTGTATGTATTACCGGCAACAGCTGTTTTTGGTATTATTGCTATTATCGTATCATTCTTTTCCCGCACGGGAAACTGCGTTCACATCGTTGCCAGGATCTGGTCAAAGTCCATTTTATTCGTCAGTGGCATCAAGGTCGACATCGAGGGGCTTACCAAAATTGACCCATCCAAATCATATATTTACATGTCCAACCATCGGAGCAATTTTGATATCCCCGTGCTTCTAGGCTGTCTTCCCATTCAATTCAGGTGGCTTGCCAAGGCGGAACTTTTCAAGATTCCGATCTTCGGTCGTGCAATGAGCGGTGCCGGCTATGTCAAAATAGATCGATTCAATCGAGAATCCGCTTTTAAAAGCATTGACGAAGTCGCCGCAAAGATGAGAAACGGCGTATCCGTCATGATATTCCCGGAGGGTACTCGAAGCGAAGACGGTAACATCAAATCCTTTAAAAAAGGGGGGTTTGTAATGGCCGTTGACTCTGGAGCACCGATTGTACCGGTCATACTGCGGGGGACCCGGTCGATCATGTCAAAAGGCAGTTGGCGAATTAAGCGCGGTAATGTCAGCTTGTCCATTGAAGAACCCATCGACACTGCCGGTTACACCCGGGATACCAAAGATGATCTGATAAAAAATGTCAGAAGCGTTATATGCGACGTATTTGAAAAGGGAACAAAATTTGACACAAGCGCTTAAAATTATCCCTCTCGGCGGTCTGGGAGAAATCGGCATGAACATGCTGGTTTTCGAATATGGAGACACCATGTTTGTGATCGACAGTGGGTTGATGTTTCCTGAAGATCACATGCTCGGGGTTGATTTTGTCATACCGAATATGGATTACATCCGTAGTAATCGGACCAAAGTCGTCGCCATTGTCTTAACGCATGGCCATGAAGATCATATTGGGGCACTGCCTTATCTGATTAAAGAAATCAATGTTCCGATTTTCGGTACCGCCTTTACCTTGGGGCTTGTGCGCCACAAACTCGAAGAGCGGGAGTTGTTATCATCGTCTGACCTACACGAGATTTTTCCGGATGAAAAATTGCGATTAGGCCCTTTTGAGCTCGAGTTTATCCGGGTGGGTCACAGTGTGGTCGACGGCGTGGGGATCGCAATCCATTCACCCCATGGGCTGGTATTGCATACCGGTGACTATAAAATCAGTTATGGCACGGGCGGCGGCGGAACCACGGATGTAAATCGATTTGCCGGTTTTGGTGAGAAAGGGGTCCTTGCCCTTTTATCCGATTCCACCAATGTGGAAAAAGAAGGTTATACCATTTCAGATAAGGAGATCGGTGAGACCCTGGACAAAATTGTCAGCGACAGTCATGGACGCGTTATTGTTGCGCTGTTTGCCTCCAATATTGCCCGGATCCAGCTCATTGTTGATATTGCCCTGACCCGCAACAAAAAGGTCGTGTTCAACGGCAGAAGTATCGAGGCCAGTGTTAATATAGCCAAATCACTGGGTCATTTGACAATTCCGGCAGATACGGAAATTGGTATTGAACAGGTATCCGATTTTTCGGACGATGAGATTGTTATCATAACCACCGGAAGCCAGGGAGAGCCGATGTCCACCCTTGCCCGGATGGCGTCGGGCACTCACAAACAAATCAAGGCCAAGGCCGGTGATACGGTCATACTGTCTTCAAAATTCATCCCGGGAAATGAGAGAGCCATCGGAAAGATCATCAACAATCTTTATAGAAAGGGTGCCGATGTCATCTACGAAAAAATATCGGATATCCATGTTTCGGGGCATGCATTCAGGGAAGAACTCAAGCTGATGATAAAGCTGACCAAGCCGGAATATTTTATCCCGATTCATGGGGAATACCGTCATCTGATCCTGCATGCGCGATTGGCAAAAGAAGTGGGAATTGCCGAAGACAATATCCTGCTGGCTGAAAACGGTGAGATAATAGAATTTGATGAAGCCGGGGGAAGGCTTAACGGTAGTGCCGCCACCGGCCGGGTGCTCATCGACGGCAAAGGCGTTGGCGACGTCGGACGCAGTGTGCTTAAAGAGCGGCGAATCCTTTCAGAGGAGGGACTGGTTGCCGTGACCCTTGCATTCGATGAGGAGACCGGAATTATCATGTATGGGCCGGAAATTGTTTCTCGCGGGTTTGTCTTTCAAACCGAAACCGGTCATCTGCTGGAAGATGCCCAGTGTGTGATATTAGAGATTGTCGACGAGATTACACCCGAAGTTCCCAACCGCGTAGATAAAATTCGCTTAAAAATTCAAACTGCCTTAAAGCAGTATTTTTTCTTTACCATCGGACGTCGACCGGTTATACTTCCCTTTATAATGGAAGTATAATAGGCCATATTGCGGTTAACAATAAGAAATTATGCGCAAAGAAATCTACGGGATCATTCTTTTTTTCCTTGTTATATTTACCCTGATCAGTCTGTTGTCTTATAGCCCGGCAGATCCCTCGATCAACAATTCCAGAGCTGTAGGACAGATTCATAATCTGTTCGGCATCGTCGGGGCTCATGTGGCCGGGTTTCTTATCGGGCTGTTCGGACTGGGAGCATTCTGGATACCTATTTTGTTGTTGCTTGCAAGCATTCATTTTTTCGGCAACCATTCCAACAAAGCCATGATTTTGACCCTTATAGGCGGTATTATTCTGGTGGTAGTGACCGGCAGCCTTCTTTCCATGAGACAAAATCATTTCATCTTATTCGGCAGTAAATTTTCAGCCGGAGGGATTGTCGGCATTCCGTTTAAAGCCTTTTTGGTAAAGTATACCAACTATGCCGGTGGCGTGATTATTTTGGCTCTCTTGTGGATCATCGGTTTTATTCTGGCCACCGGGTTTTCTTTGATTGCCTTTGGCAAAAGCTTCTGGAACTGGATGAATGCTATCAATAACCGCCTCACAACGCTTTACCTGAAACGCAAGGAGCGTAGAGAAAAGGCAAAAAAACGTTCACGGGTTGACAAGGAAAAAATCGCGAAAAGAGCCAAAAACATCAAAATCAAGACGTCGGTACCCAAACCGATTAAAGCAGCTCCTGCGCCGAAACAGGAAGTTTTTGACTTCATGAAGAGCGGCAGGGGATATCAGCTGCCGCCCTATAGCTTTCTGGAAGATCCGGAAAATCCACCGACATCTTCTGACGACGAGAATTTGCGTATGCAATCGCAACTTCTCGAAAAGAAACTTGAAGATTTCGGGGTTCATGGAAAGGTGGTCGCCGTATCTCCCGGTCCGGTGATTACAACCTTTGAATATGAACCCGCTCCGGGGGTGAAGATAAATAAAGTCGTCAATCTTTCGGATGATCTTGCGCTGGCGTTGCGAGCCATCAGCATTCGGATTGTGGCGCCGATTCCCGGCAAAGCGGTCATCGGAATCGAGGTCCCCAATATCGACCGGGCCATGGTGCGCTTCAAAGAAATCGTGGCATCCAAAGATTTTGATAAAACCAGTTCGAATTTGCCCCTTTGCCTTGGCAAGGATATCGTCGGCAATCCTGTGGTTGCCGAGCTGGATAAAATGCCCCACCTGTTGATCGCCGGAGCTACCGGAACGGGAAAGAGCGTCGCATTAAATTCGATGATATGCAGCATTTTATACAAATCCACCCCGGAAGCAGTAAAACTTATTATGGTCGATCCGAAAAGGATTGAGCTTTCCAGCTATAATGGGATTCCGCATTTGATAACGCCGGTCGTCGTAGATGCCAAAAAAGCGACCAATGCCCTTTTTTGGGCTATTCGGGAAATGGAAAGACGATACGAGCTGCTTTCACAAAAAAATACCAGAAATGTTCGACAATACAACAAGAAAATAGAAAAGGAACTAAAATCAGGCGAAGAATGCGAATTACGAAAGCTGCCGTATCTGGTGATTGTGATCGACGAATTGGCCGATCTGATGATGCTGGCGTCCCGGGATGTCGAGGTCACGCTGACCCGTTTGGCTCAGATGGCCCGGGCTGCCGGAATCCATCTTATACTTGCGACCCAGCGACCCTCGGTGGATGTATTAACCGGTATCATCAAAGCGAACTTTCCGACCCGGCTGACCTTTCAAGTCTCATCCAAGACAGATTCAAGAACAATTATTGATACCAACGGGGCTGAGAACCTGCTGGGCAGCGGAGATATGCTGTTTTTGCCGCCGGGTACAGCCAAACTGCAACGCATTCACGGTGCATACATCTCCGAGAACGAATTGAACCGGATCACTGAATTTCTAAAGGCCCAGGCAAAGCCCGAATATGACGAGAACGTTACCGAGGCGGCCACCCATGATGAGACGTCTTCCGAAGAGCAGGAATACGACGAGCGATATGATGATGCCGTCGCACTGATCACAAAGAAACGGCAGGCCTCCATTTCCATGATCCAACGCCATTTGCGTATTGGATACAATCGGGCTGCCCGCATCATCGAGGTGATGGAAAAAGAGGGGGTCGTCGGGCCGTCGGACGGTGTCAAACCCAGGGAGGTATTGGTGAGTGGCTATGATAATAGGGAGTGAAGGGCAAAGTTGAAAGGTTAGTTAAGGGCAGCTGGCGCGGGGAAAAGGGGGCATAAACGCTAAGTTATTTATTTCGCAGGGGGAATGTGGAAGGTTTACTGCAAAAAAATGAACATCGAACATCGAACGTCCAACATCGAATGTTGAATGGGAAAAGATGAAGAAACAGAAATAGTCATTCAAGGTATGACATCGGATTTTTGAAAACAAATGAAATTAAATTGCGGAGCGGAGCGAGATCATTATTCGATGTTCAACGTTGGGCGTTGGATGTAGGACCTTCATCTTTCAAAACAACCCTGTACAGCATAAATGTAACCCGTGAATGTTTACAAAACATTTTAGCGCTCATGGGGCAAAAGGGCATAGAGGTTGTTGCATGTGGTGAAGGGGTTGAAACTCGGAAGGCTGAAAGCTCAAAGCTGGAAAGGGACAACGCATCTAACGGCAATAACGATCTAAACGCTCCCAACGATCTAAACCAACCAATGAAAATCAATAAAGATCTAATCAGCAATATCAAAGGCTTTCTCGATGAGGATGAAGGCCGGTGCCTTTATGAAATAGCGCTCAAGGCCGGTTCTTTAGGTCCCTGTTTGGAGATTGGAAGTTATTGCGGTAAATCAACTTTGTATCTGGGTACGGCCTGCAGGGAAAACAGCGGCATCTTATTTTCCATTGACCACCACCGGGGGTCCGAGGAGCAGCAACCCGGGCAAGAATACTTCGATCCCGATCTTTTTAATGCCCAGACAGGCAGGGTAGACAGTTTCGGCCGATTTAGAGCTACCATCGAACATGCGGGGATTGAAGACACGGTTGTGCCCATTGTTTGTCGATCCGAGGTCGCAGCCCGCAAGTGGGCAACGCCCTTGAGCCTGGTGTTTATTGACGGCGGACACGCCTTTGAGACAGTTTTTACGGATTACAATGCCTGGGCCGGTCATATCATTTCAGGCGGCTACCTTATGGTGCATGATATTTTTGGGGATCCGAAAAAGGGTGGGCAGGCACCCTATCATATCTACAATCTTGCGATCGCATCCGGTCTTTTTCGTGAAATTACCATGGTTAAGACCCTGGGGGTGCTGCAACGTCAAAAGTGCGGCGATATGCCTGCAAATCTTCCTTACCAATAACTCCGATATTAAGCCGCCACTTCCAGTGGTGGACCCGCAAAGGTTTTACCGACCCGGGGAGCAACAGCGAAGCCACGGGAAATACGAAATTCGAAATTTTTCGACCTGTGCAGTTAGTTAAGTCAGCACATCCATGATATCAAATTGTTTTCACCGCAGAGACGTGAAGGACGCAGAGATGTTTTTTCTTATTCTTTGCCGTTGAGAGGACGGCAAAGAATAAAAGAGTGCTTTTTCTGAAAATAATTTGAGTTTTACATATGTTTGTTTTCCGGCCTCTCACCGGAAAACAAAAAATAATTAAACCTTAGCGTTCTTTGCGCCTTTGCGGTGAATAAATACATCGCGTTGAAAATCCAGATCTTTATTTAACTGCACAGCTTGAAATTTTTTAATCCAGTTCTGGTCCAGGGATTTCGGTTTTAAATGGTCGAGTTAATTGTTTTCGCCCCCTTCCAGGGGGCTTCCTGAGGCCTCCCGCTCTGCGGGTGAAGCTTTAGTTGAATTCGGAAATTGCCCATTAGACCCATTAAGGACGTGTTTTCATTTGACATATAATTTTCCTTGGTTTATAGTCGGTTTCCAGATGAATTCTTCTTATATGCGCTCGTTTGAAAGGTGAAGAAATCGTATCGCGTAACTTCTCCTGCTTTGCCGGATCCATTCCTGGATCTCTCCTGTCGATTTTCTCACCTTTAACCCAATAACCCAAGTTTTGCGATTTTTTGCGAAAGGATGTATCGGTAGCTTGATGCGCAAGAGGTCGGTACAGATCGGGACAAAATCCTTTAATTTAGATTAAACTATCTTAGTATCTTCTTTTTCAACCGGATCATCCCTACTGGGCCGTATCTGCGGGTATTTTCCCATGGACACAGTGGATTTTGCAAAGACCAGATAGAGTTGGTTAGTAAATTCCGCTAGATTACGTTATCGATGTATTCCAGAGCTTGAAAAATGACTCAACTGTACAGGACAGCAGTTGCCAGCATGGTGGTAGGGGCTTTCGGGATGGTGATGAGCCTGACGCCACTCGGTATGGAGCTTGAAGAGAATACAGGGCTGCATTTATTGTTCAAAATTAGGGGAAAGCGCAAGGCCCCACCGGATGTCATCATCATAACACTGGACAAAGCTTCCGCCGACCATCTTCATTTGCCCTCAACCCCCAGAAAATGGCCGCGCTCATTGCATGCCCGTCTTATCAATAATTTGATCGATAAAAAACCGGCCGTCATCGCCTTCGACATGATCTTCAGTGAAACAGGTCCAGCGGAACAAGACAACACCTTTGCGGATGCGATCCGCAATGCCGGCAACATCGTTCTTGGGGAATGGCTTAAAACGGATAAAGTTGCCTTGACCGATCAGAGTGGAGGTCACACAGGAGATCTTAACATTGAAAAAATTGTACCGCCGATCCCCCTCCTGGCACAATCCGCTCTGGCTAGTGCCCATTTTTCCCTGCCTAAGGTTCCTGTGAAGGTCAACAGTTATTGGGCTTATAAGACCGGTGCCGGAGATCTGCCCACCCTGCCGGTCGTGGTGTTTCAAATTTACGCCATGAGGGTTTACGATGATCTTATTCGCTGGTTAAAAACGGTCAGCCCTGATCTGACGAAAAGACTTCCGGTTAGCAGTAAAAAC
>CALZJV010000332.1 GCA_945787595.1 uncultured Desulfobacterales bacterium
AGCGATCCATGTTCGGAAATTTCATATATTTTATCCTCGTACTTCTCATTTATCTCACCTATCAACCCTCCGATGACACCTTTTTCACGGCGGTTTACTCGTTTACGTTTTTTTTCTGTCTGATTTTCCTTTTTTCTTTCCTAACGCGCTTTCAATTTCGAAGGATCGAAAGACGGATCGCAAAGGGCCAATATCTGCGGATCGACCATCAGTTTAACACCATAGTGCTCCACCAATCTATAATGGCCATCCTGCTTTTTGCCATTGATATCTACGGGCTGAATCTACCTTCCTTTTTGGTAAGCTTAGTGCCCTTTAAGACCATACCGACCCTTTTGGCCTTGCTCTTTCTGATGTTATTTGTTTTCTACCTGGCGATCGTCTGGAGTTTTGCCTATGGGCCATATGAAAAGCTCTACAGACCCGGGATTTCCAGACGCACCTACGTCATTTCCAATATTTCCTTTTCGATTCCCGTTTTGCTGCCCTGGCTGTTTCTGTCCGGGATCTTAGATATAATCCATGCCTTGCCCTTTGAATCTCCAAAGCGATTTCTAAACACCACCGAAGGTGAAGTCACCTATTTTCTCTTTTTCCTTTTTGGCGTGGCCATCATCGGACCGGCCCTGGTTCAAAAATTCTGGCGCTGCAAGCCCCTTGAAGACGGTTACCAACGAAACCGAATCGAAAACTTATGTAAAAGAGCGGGATTAACTTACGCCAACATCTTGTATTGGCCCATTTTCGGCGGCAAAATGATCACCGCCGGTGTCATGGGGCTCATACAAAAATTTCGCTACCTTCTAGTTACCCCTTCCCTGCTGCAGTTGTTGGAGCCCGAAGAGGTCGATGCGGTTATTGCCCATGAAATCGGTCATATAAAAAAAAAGCATCTTTTATTTTATCTGGTGTTTTTTGTCGGTTTCATGCTCCTCTCCTATGTCACTTTTGATATCATGATCTTTGCCATCATCTATACAAAGCCTGTATTCTGGTTTATCAGCAAAACCGGATTGAGTCAGATAGCAGTTGTTTCGGGGATACGCAGTATTGTCATGATCAGTGTTTTTTTAATCTATTTCCGATTTATTTTCGGCTTTTTCATGCGTAACTTTGAACGTCAGGCAGACACTTATGTGTATGCATTGTTCGACAGCGCCAAACCGCTGATTACTACCCTGGAAAAGATAGCCGCCGCTAGCGGCCAATCGGCGGACAAACCCAACTGGCATCATTTCAGCATCCGACAACGAATTGATTACCTCAGAAAATGTGAAACCAATGCATCCTGGGTAACCCGCCATGACCGTAAAGTGAAAAAAAGCATCGGGGTTTACCTGGCGTGTTTGATTCTTTTGGGAATTTTTGGATACCAATTGGATGTCGTTGCAATGGGAGACCGGATCAGCGGGCATTTTCTGGAAAAGGTAATTCTAGCAGAAATTGATCATACCCCTGATAATCCGAATTTATACAGCCTGCTGGGTAATATTTACTACAATAGTGAGAATTGGGCCGGAGTCCGAGATGCCTGGGAAAAATCGTTGGCATTGGAGCCGGACAATGCACAGGTCCTTAACAACCTAGCCTGGCAGTACGCCACCTGTGAAGATAAACGCTTTCAAGATCCCGGCCGAGCCCTGGCGCTGGCCAAATTGGCGATCCGGCTTGAAAGACTGCCACATGTATGGGATACGTTGGCGGAAAGTTACTATGTCAACGGAATGTACCGGGAGGCGGTTGAAGCCGGCAAGCAAGCCCTGGCGCTGGCCAGAAAGAAACGTACCTATTACGAAGATCAGTTAATTAAGTTTAACAATGCTGCACAGAATTAGCTGAATAGCTATCGTATACAGACCTTGCGCACCTGCTGCAGTTCCAGATGTCCGCCAAATATCTTCTCTATCCCATCCTGTTTCAACGTTGTCATACCGTCCTTTATGGCCTGGGTTCTGATTACATCAACTTTGGCCCGATTTTGGATCAGCAATTTTATCTCATCGGTTCCCATCAGCAATTCGTGCAGGGCCATCCGTCCGCGATAGCCTTTATTGTTGCAAATTCTACAGCCGACTGTCCGGTTCAGCATTAACTGATCTGTATATTGAATGTTTACCTTCTCATCGAAACTATCGGGTCCATATTCCCTGACCAGGGAAGTATACTCATCCGCAGAAGTATGGTAGGGCTGCTTGCAATCTTTGCAGAGGGTCCTTGCAAGCCGTTGGGCCAGGATGCATAGAATCGCATCTGAAAAATTGAAAGGATCCATCCCCATATCCAACAGGCGGGTAATGCTCTCGGGCGCACTGTTGGTATGCAGTGTGGATAAAACCAGATGTCCCGTGAGCGAAGCCTGAATGCCGATGGATGTTGTTTCTCTGTCGCGCATTTCACCGACCATGATGACATCCGGGTCGGCTCTGAGAAACGAGCGCATGGCTGCGGCGAAATCAAGTCCTATTTTCGGTTTCACTTGAACCTGCCGCAATCCTTTTTGGGTGATCTCCACCGGATCTTCGGCAGTCCATATTTTGGTTTCAGGTTTATTGAGATATTTTAAGGCGGAATGAAGCGTGGTGGTTTTGCCCGATCCGGTGGGCCCACAAACAAACACGATACCATAAGGGGTGGATATCGCGCGTGTAAAATTCTCATAGTTCCTTTTGCTAAAACCGATCTTATTGAGCGGCAGTGGCTCGCCGGCATCCAGAAGGCGCATGACAACGTCCTCAATCCCACCCTGGGTGGGAAGCGTGGCGACCCGCAGTTCGATGTCTTGACCATCGCTTTTTTTCAATTTGATTTTGCCGTCCTGGGGTTTTCGGCGTTCGGCAATATCAAGATCGGACATAATTTTTATGCGGGATACGACGGCATTGCGGTAACTGAAAGGAATGGTTTGATAGACCACACAATCGCCGTCAATGCGGGTTCTAACCTGAGTATTCTCCTTGCCGGGGAAAGGCTCTATGTGAATGTCGGAAGCGCCGCGAGCATAGGCATCAAGGATTATTTTATTGACCAGCTTCACAACCATACTGTCTTCTTCCCCGATTTCACTTTCAGCTTCTTCAATTTCTTCCGTTTCCTCCTGCATCACAGACAAGATTTCTTCAATCCCCTTCTGTTGCTGGGCATCCCTGAAGAAAAAATTGATCATTTCGAGAATATCGCGCCTCAAAGCAACACAAAATTTGATATCTTTGCCTGGAAAAAGGGATTTTATTTCGCTGACCTTCTGCTGATCGTGAGGATTGTCGATAGCGATGACGGTACCTGCATCTTCTTCCCGCAAGGGGACCCAACAATTTGTGCGCAAAAAGGGAATTTTCAAACCGGCCAGCAGCTTCTCCGGTACCATCATGTCGAGTGTGAATTCGACGGCTTCAGTATTATAATACTTGGCGAAGGCAGCCAATATATCTTTCTTTGAAATCTTGATGTCCGACATTAACACCGTTTCAACCGACATTTGCTTTTTTCTGGCAAGAACGATTCCTTTTTCCAGTTCCTGATGGGTCAGCAAATGATTTTCAAGGAGAAAATCAAATTTTCCCATGGTGTATCTTTCAGTCAGCTTTTGCTGAGTATGCAGCGCAATTCCAAGGATGCTCGCGACTTCCTCAAGGGATTTTTCGTCAATTTGAACAAAGGGCTTTCCAGTCTTGCGGTTCATTAATTGAATGACACCGAGCAGGCGGTTTCGAAAACCAATCGGACGGGCCAGTATTTGTCGGGTCTTAAATCCGGTCTTGAAGTCCCAGCGATCATCGAATCTTAAATCCGGATCAATCAAAGCCAGTTCTTTTGAACTATAGGCATTCTTGATATTGATGATCGTATTGTTCGTTGCACACCAGCCCGCGATGCTTTTCGCTGAAATGGGTATACGGATCTCCTCTATATCGTTACCTGATTTAAATCGTGAAACTAGTTGGTGCTTATTTTTGTCTACGACATAGACCGTGATTCGCTCGGCTTCAAAAAGAGAGGTGATATCATCTTTCAAGTTGATTAATATCTCATCTAGATTGGCAGCAGCATTTATCTTGTTGCAGATTTTCTGTAAACGGGTTCGGTAGGCCACCTCAGATGTGAGTTCTCGAATATGCCGGTCCTTTATTTTAGATGCCGGTGATGCCGAAACCGTGGTTTTCTGTTTTTGCTTGTCAGGCATTGTTTGTGTCTTGGTGTTTCAATTCTTTATAATTGGCGAAAATTTTTCTAGCACCACCCAGAATCAATAAAAATCCAAGCAGATAAAAACAAAAGTAAACGAACCCGATCACTGAAGCAAAGTATTCGATGGTCTTAATTTTTGGCATGACCTGGGGGATCCGAAAAAAGACACCCACACCAGCCAGGACGAGTAAAATACCCCAGACAATCTGAAAATATATTTTGTTCTTATCCATTGAAGCAACTTAATATTGATAAATAGACAGAATCCATAAATCTTCAATCCCTTAAGCCTCCCTTAAACTCCGCCTTGCGCTTTTCCAGAAACGCGGAGGTACCTTCTTTGGCATCCGGGCTGGCATAGCAGAGAGCAAATGCATCAATTTCAATACCACAGCCGGTGGCCAGATCCACATTCATACCCTTGTTCACCGCTTGTTTCGCTTCTCTCAGTGAGACCTTACCCTTGGAACCAATTATAGCGGCAGTTTTCATCACTTCTTCCATGAGTCTGTCCTGAGGGACTACCTTGTTAACCAATCCAATCTGAAGGGCTTCCTCGGCCGATATCATCTTACCTGTAAAGATCAATTCCTTTGCCATGCTGGTACCGATTAATCGCGGCAACCGCTGGGTGCCGCCGAATCCCGGGATTACCCCGAGATTTATTTCAGGTTGGCCGAATTTGGCGTTTTCCGAGGCATAGATAAAATCACAGGCAATGGCTATCTCGGTGCCCCCACCCAAGGCAAATCCGTTAACCGCAGCGACTGCTGTGATCGGCAAAATTTGCAACTTGTCGATAATATTATGTCCGCTTCTGGCAAAAGACTTCGCCTTAAGCGAGTCAAAAGTGGCCAGTTCGGATATATCAGCGCCAGCCACAAATGATTTATCGCCTGCTCCGGTAAGTACGAGAACTCGAATGCTTTCGTCGGCCGCAATTTCGTCTAGCGCCAGAGACAACTCCGCAAGCAATGCGCCATTGAGCGCATTCAGCGCCTTGGGCCGGTTAAAGGTGATGGTTGCAATTCCCTCTTTTACCTCATACATGATGTTTTCATACGCCATAGTAAACCTCCATTTCAGTGTAAAAATATAACAATTGCTGTTCGATAAATCATCAAGTTGGATTTGTCAAATTGAAAACACGGAAGCTTCCTTCGTCTACTTCTCGCCGGATGCCGCAATATATATCGCTGATAAAATAAACAGTCCACCAATAAATTTCGCCCAGGTCAATCCTTCGTGGAATATGACGTAAGCCAACAGGGTGCTGCCGATGGGTTCGCCCATCAAAGACACTGCCACCAAACTGGTGCTGAACCACTTAAGAGACCAGTTGTAGCTCGAGTGACCGAATAATTGAGATATGAGGGCCATGGCCCAAAACGCCGCAACCGTTTGCATACTGTAGCCTGTAATCGGAAGATTCAAAAATAGCACCACCAGCCATAAAATGACAGCCGCACTGCTATAGCAGATGGCAACATATGAAAGCAGGGAAAGTTTGCGGCGCAATTTCCGTCCGAAGAGCAGATAAACCGCGGCACATACGGCCCCGCAAACCGCCAGCAAATCTCCCCACAGCGCCTTGCCTCCGGTTGCAAAATCTCCGAAACCGATAATTGCGGCACCGATGACACTGACGATGATGCTTGTGATCGTTGCCCCTCCAATGCGATCTTTGGAGATCAGTGGGGTGAACAGACCAACCCAGAGCGGAATCGTGTTGACCAGCACTACGCTGTTGGCAATCGCCGTATAGTCCAGTGAAGAAATCCAGGTGGCAAAATGCAAGGCGAGAAAAAGCCCGGACAGCAATGCCAGTTTAAAATCGTAAACAGATAAACTGCGCAGTTCATCTCCGGCCTTCCAGACGGCAAGAGGGATCAAAATCAGCGCGGCCAGGCCCATTCGATAGGCGGCGGTGACCAGGGCCGGCGAATCAGCCAGGCGGGCAAAAATCGAACCCGTGGAAACACCAATAATACCTATTATCAAAACCACATAGGGATTAAATGGAGGGATGGCTTTTTCTTTTCCCATAACCATAATTGCTAACGCTTGATACTGGCTCATTTATTTTCGAGGGAGGATTAAAACATTGTCCATTGGTTAAGTGTTGCGTGTTGGGGATCATCCATTGTCTGCTAAATCCGGAGGGGGTTTTAGAAAAGCAGTGGGAGTAGTTTCCTTAATATATCGTTTGATCCCGTCAACAATGGCTTCGCATAATCGTTCCTGGTATTTGGGACTGATCAATCTTTTGCACTCTCTTGGATTGCTGATGAAAGAAGTCTCAACCAGTATGGAGGGCATTTGGGCGCCGAGAAGCACATAGAATGGTGCCTGCTTGACACCCTTGTCATTAATGCGGCTATAGCGTTTGCGTTTTAAATGATTGATCATGGATCCCTGAACATGACCGGCCAGGCGGCTGGATTCATTTATTTTAGCATTTTGCACCAGGTCATACAGTATGTTTTGCAGATCACTGATATTCTTGGTGGATGTGGCATTTTCTATGGCCGCCACCCGGATAGCTTCATCATCCGTGGCCAAGTTCAGAAAATAGGTTTCGATGCCAAATGCTCTGCGGTCCCTGTGCGAATTGGTGTGAATGGAAATAAATAAATCGGCATTTTTTGTATTGGCAATCGCCGTGCGCTCTTCCAAGGTCAGGAACCTGTCGCTATTACGGGTCATAAAAACCTGGCATTTCAAATATCCGGCAGCTCCATAATCTCGACCACCATGCCCTGGATCAATAATGATCCGGCTGATCCCGAGGGCCAGCTGTTTGGCCAACGCACTGGCGGGAAGCTTGCCGTTCTTTTTTGATGCCACGTAGGGTTTTTGTTGTGTCTTTTTATTCTCGGCGACGGCGCCCCAGACATCAATGACAATTCGAAATGGATCTTTGAGCGAAAAGATTTTATAGGATTTAAAAGATTTTATATCGACCACCACTCTGACGGAGTCATTGGTATATTGTCCGGCACGAGCGTCCATCAGCAAATCGTCGTTAATCGGAATTCTTTTTTTTATATTTTCACCCAGACGGCATTTTTTTAGGTCAACGTAGAGACGCTGGGGCTTTTTGATGGAAGGGTCTTTTTTTAGGAGGTGGTGATAGTACGATGTTTCCCGGTTAGCATCGATGACGATACGCGTGTAATTCGGATTCGACCAGAAGCGCAAATCATCAACTGTTCCCATGCCGCTTATTTGGAAATTGTCGTTTTTGGAAGGGACGCGTTCATCCGTCGACGTTGTTTTCGCTCCGTTATCAATAATTTTCGCGACAGCATCGTTTCCGTTGGCCGATTTTTTTTTGACCCAACGGGGCATCGCGTCGATGAGCAATGACGCTTTCACTTTGTAGCGGCTTGTCGGAAATTGATCGATGACCTGCACATACCTATTATACCCGGTTCGCAGATCGGATTTTCGATTTGAGTATTGATAAAGCTCGGCATACAATTTGCCTGTCATATACAAACCGGCGGCTGCACGCTCACCATTGGGATTTTTACGATAAACAGAATGAAAGTTTTCGATACACCGCAGCCAGTTGTCGCGATATTTCATTTTGCGGTTACTTTGACGCAAGCTGTTGTAACAGGATTCGGCCTTGAAATATGCATCCTCAATCGTGACCCCAGAATTTTTGGTGGCTTTTGTCCTGGCGGTATTGTTGGTCGTCAACCCGGCCAATGATAGGATTTTAATTTCAGCGACGGCTTTGCCCCGATAACGACTGCCTGGAAATTGTCTGACGATGCGTTCGAAGATGTCACGGGCTTCCCGATAATCCGATTTTTTCCCGGATCGTTTCGCCAGATCCTGGTAAAGCTTACCGGCCTTATAAAGTCCGGCTGCAGCCCAGGGTCCGGAGGGCTCCAGACGATGAACCCGTTGAAACTTATCAATGCAACGCAGCCAGTTGTCGCGATATTTAATTTTGTTAGATGAATGCCGCAGTTTCTGGTAGCAAACTTCAGCCTGACTGTACATCTGTTTGGGTGTAATCGCCTGGGATGAATCACTCCAAAGGAGACCGGCAAGGACATACAATAATAGGATGAAGGCTATATTAATTGTTTTTTGACACATAAATAAGATCGGATGATACAAACTGTCTGGTTTTTTTCAACCCGTAACGTTGAACCCCTGGCCCAGACCTGGATCATATACGAATTCCATTGATCTGACGGTCGCATCGGTTTGATGGTACTCCAAACGTATTCAAAGGCAGTCGGCTACGAGCCGGAGGCCAGGGCAGGCCTGCGCCGCTCAACTTAGGTTGACCAAACCCTCAGGTCTTCAATTTCTCCTGCAACTCATTTAAAAAATTCAACGCTTCAAGCGGGGTCATTCTTGAGATGTCGGCTTTGCTCAACTTATCAAGGACCGGGTTCTCAGGTTTCCGAAAAAGATCGAGCTGTACCGGGCCTCGGGTAACGTCCTTATCCTCTCGCATTAAACAGGGTGATCCGATAGAATCGTATTCTCCCTGCTCGATATTGTAAAGGATCTTTTTCGCTCGCCCGATCACTGTCTGCGGGATTCCGGCAAGTCGGGCCACCTGAATGCCGTAGCTGCGGTTGGTGCCGCCTTCTACCAGTTTTCTTAAAAAGATAATCTCATCGTTCCACTCTTTGACCACAATATTAAAGTTTTTTACCCTCGGCTTTATCTGGGCAAGTTCCGTCAACTCGTGGTAATGGGTTGCAAAAAGCGTTTTTACCCCTCGGCTGTTTAAATCGTGCAAATACTCCGCCACCGCCCAGGCAATACTCAGACCGTCAAACGTGCTGGTTCCGCGACCGATTTCATCCATGATGACCAGACTTTTCTCAGTTGCATTGTTGAGAATGTTGGCTGTTTCTTCCATCTCGACCATGAAGGTGCTTTGCCCGTGAGAAAGATTGTCCAGAGCGCCGACACGGGTAAAAATCCTGTCGGTGATACTGATCGAAGCTTTGGCGGCAGGAACAAATGACCCCATTTGGGCCATGATGACGGCCAGCGCTACCTGCCGCAGCACGGTTGATTTTCCGGCCATGTTCGGACCCGTTATGATCAATACCTGGTTGTCCTGATTATCCAACTTTATGGTATTCGGGACAAACCGTTCGCCGGTAATCATCTTTTCCACCACCGGATGGCGGCCATCTTCGATGTAGATGCAGCCATCGCTGGTCATTTCCGGACGATGAAAGTCATTATGGTCGGCGATTTCGGCCAGATTCATCAGGCAGTCAATACGGGCTAAAAATCGGGCAGCTTTCTGGATGTGCTGATGGTTGTTAACAACTTCATCACGTATCTCACAAAATATCTGGTATTCAAGAGCAGCCCGTTGTTCCTCCGCTCCTAGCACTTTTATCTCAAATGACTTTAGCTCTTCGGTGATATAGCGCTCTGAGTTGACAAGGGTCTGCTTTCGAATGTAGTGGTCTGGAACAGAGGCCGAGCGGCTTTTGGTAACTTCCAGAAAATATCCGAAGACCTTATTGAACCGGACTTTAAGGGTGTTGATGCCGGTGGCTTCCTTTTCGCGGCCCTCCAACCGTGCCAGCCAGCCTTTGGCATCACGACTGATCTGAACTAACTCGTCCAGTTCCTTCTGATATCCGGTTTTGATGATTCCGCCTTCATTAATCGTTGGCGGTGCATCCTCTCGAATCGATCGTTCAATGCGTTCTGCCAGGCCTTGAAGTGAGTTAAGAATTTCGGGCGGATGAAACAGTGCGGTTTTTAATTCTGCCAACAGCGACCACATGCCCGGCAGCATTTCCAGGGAACGCTTCAGCGCTACCAGATCTCTTGCATTCGCCTGCCCCATCACAATTTTGCTGCCGATTCGTTCGATGTCATAAACCGATTTGAGTTTTTCGCGAATACTCCGGCGTATCTGAATATAATCCTTGGCTTCAAAAACTGCATCATGTCGCAAACAGATTGCTTCTGGATCAACCAGGGGATATCGCAGCCAGTTTGCCAGTAAGCGCGCCCCCATCCAAATTCTGCCGGCTCAAGTCGTCGACCAGAAGGTATTTGTCCAGCCAATATGTTTCGATTCGAGTTAGATGCTCTATCCTTTGTTTTTGGGTTTCGCGAACATAAAAGACCACCGCACCGGCGGCACAAACAGCCGCTTTCATTTTCTCGCAGCCAAATCCCTCAAGTGTGACGGTTTTGAATTGAGCGGTCAGTCGCTCATATCCTCTTTTGAGTTCAAAAGCTTTGTTGTCCAGATAAGAAATGGATACCTCCGATAAAACCCTCGTAATAGGCGAAAAGAAACGGTCATTCTTGGAGGACTCTGAAAGAAGGGCTTCGCTCGGTGCAACCCGCCGAATTTCTTCAAGAACCAACGCTGAATCCCTTGACTCAGTCACCCGGAATTTTCCGGTGGAAATATCCAGATAGGCAATGCCGACAAAATCGTCTTTGCATGCCACCGCGAGGACATAATTGTTGACCCGTTCATCCAACAATTCATTTTCTATGATCATGCCGGGGGTGATTACACGGACGACACCCCGCTTAACAAGACCTTTGGCCTTGGCCGGATCTTCTATCTGGTCGCAAACAGCAACTTTGTGTCCTTTGTTGATTAATTTGGCAATATAACCCCGGGCCGCCCGATAGGGAAATCCACACATGGGCACTGGAGCTTCGTCATTTTTATTGCGTGATGTCAGCGTGATCTCAAGAATGCGTGACGCCACGTGGGCATCCTCGAAAAACATTTCATAGAAATCGCCCATTCGATAGAACAATATCGCATCCGGATACTGCTCCTTAATGGACAGGTACTGTTTTATCATCGGAGTGGATTTAGGTGGGCTCATGAATCAAATGAGGAACAGAAGACAGAATATCTGGGCTTCGCACCAATTGGGATCTGAAATGATGGAATGAACGCGTTCTAATTTGAATTAATTTTTATGACTCGGGATATTATGAGTATTTTTGGCTCGATTTGCTCTCCGAATCCTTGGCGTTGTTTGCCTCCTTATTATCAACAGAAGACTCGCCCGTCTGGTCGGCCGGGTTTTCCACTATGCTGTCGCTGGAAAGCTCTATAATTGTGTCGGTATCGGTTTTAGTTTCTGTCGCCTGCACTGCCATTGGTGTTTCCAGCCCTTTTAAAGTGTCAAGTTCGCGCTTTAAATCGGACACTTCGCCCTCATGGGTCGCAATGGTGGCATTGAGTTTTTTGGCTGTGCGCCTGGTCTTGAATCGGATTGAAAAGTTAAAAAGATAGGCAAGGATGAAACCGAAGAAGAAGAAAACTATGAAATAAACAAAAATTGGCAGTGGAGGGAGTGGTTCCGCGACAAATCTTATACTTAAGGAAACTTTATTGGAAATAATATCCCAGTTATCATAAAAGATAATTCCAATGAGTACGGTTATAATCGCCCAGATGAACACAGTAGCCTTCTTCATGAAATTTCTCCATTAATTTTTGATGGTTAAATCCAGCTTGTTGAAATACGGCTTTAAATTATCATAAGTTGCCTTGATATGTTCGGGAATGACCCTTACATCTGCAAAAACAGTTAGCGCGTTCGTATCGCCGAACCACCTGGGTACAATGTGAAAGTGTAGGTGCTCTTCAACACCTGCCCCCGCTACTTTCCCCAGGTTAAGTCCCACATTAAAGCCATCGGGTTTCATTACCCGCTTTAAAATCTGTACCGACCGATCCACCGAAGCCAACAGTTCACCCTTTTCAGATTTGCTGAGTTGATCCAAACCGGATAGATGCCGGACGGGTGCGACCAATAGATGACCGTTGATATAGGGAAATTTATTCATCATCACCATGGTATGATCGCCCTTTATGAGGGTCAGGTCATTGTCTTTCGATAAGCCATTGCAGAATATGCATACATCTTCTTGTTCGGACAGAATGTACTCCATACGCCATGGGGCCCACATTGTTTTCACGTCAAGATTACCTTTATTTTTTTGATTTCTAACCTACGCTGTTTATAATCAAAATTCAAGTATTTTTTCCTTTCAGCGGTACAACTTCCAGATCACCCCACATTCCAATTTTCTCCCCAATTATTATGATGATTCCCCGGATTTTCTCAACACATTTGCCCTTGGCGATACCATATTGAATATCCCTAATTGACTGAACTTGATTGCCGATGAAGGTGGCAGCGGCATCCGCAATAGAGCAAGAATCTGCCACCACGCAGACAGCATCTGCCTTACCGAGGCTTAGAGAATGCCCCACGGTTCCTGAAGATGTACAAACGGCCATCGGCTTTGGCCCGCCATTGACCCGGATACCGAGGCGTAAACTCAAGGGGGATTTTCCGGCAAATATTCCCACCGTCAGAGGTGTATTCGTCTTGATAAAAACGTCACCTCCATTTTCGACAATGACATGGTCGGTAGATTTCAAAAGCCCCAGACCGGTGTGCTCTGCAACAGCACCGGCAATGGCCGCCATGGGACCAACACCGACGTTTTCACCTGCTTTGACCATGTCTACAACGATGTTAGGTGCTGGGCCACTAAGTCGCCAGGGGGTCAGAGCGGCGGCAAAATCAGGATGTCTTTTGATATAGGCTTCGACATAATCCCTATGTTCAAGAACCAATTCCCTGGTTTCATGCTCCAATTTTTTATCGGCATGCACCA
>CALZJV010000333.1 GCA_945787595.1 uncultured Desulfobacterales bacterium
CGGCAACATCCGCCACGATGGTGGTATAAGCGTGCCCTAAATGGGGACGAGCATTAACATAATAGATCGGGGTGGTGACATAAAAGGGCATGGACATTTATTCAATCCTTTATGATTTGATTGACTGCGGTTTCGATTTCCATACCGCCTTCTAGACGTACGGTTATGCAATTGCAAATAGCATTGTGACGGATTACTTTTCCTTTGCCTTTTTCTGTCATTATGTGTTTTCCGATTTTAGGCAAATTTTTCTTCAATGCTCGGTAAGTATCATATTCATAGGTCAAGCAGCACATCAGGCGGCCGCACTGGCCCGAAATTTTTGTCGGGTTTAAGGACAGGCTTTGTTCCTTGGCCATGCGAATGGAGACCGGTTCGAATTTTTCCAGAAAGGATGCACAGCACAGTTCCCGGCCGCACCTGCCAATGCCTCCGCACATTTTAGCCTGGTTGCGAATACCCACCTGGCGCATTTCAATTCTAACTCCCAGCTGCCTGACCAGCATTTTTACAAGTTGTCGAAAATCGACCCGTCCCTCG
Organism: uncultured Desulfobacterales bacterium; assembly: GCA_945787595.1. The sequence goes on from CALZJV010000333.1 coordinate 541, forward strand.
GATGTGAAGAAAAAAGTATATTTATTTCCATCAAAGGCTTTCTCGACGGAGAAAAGATTCATTTTGAGCCCCAGTTTTTTAATGCAATTTATACAGTAGTTGTGGGCTGTTTTTTCATCAGCGAGATTTTTGTCTATCTGCTCAAAATCTTTTCTATTTGCCAGACGATAGATCTTTTTTAGCGGTCTGTCATCCTTTTTACTTTGGTAGAGAACGGGATCAACGGCAACCGTGCCGAAACCGAGTCCCTGTTCAGTTTCTACAATAACATGATCACCACGATTTAAAACAAAGGCGCCGCAATCGAAATCGTACACCTTGCCGGTGGCTTTAAATTTAATGCCTACTTTTTTATTCATAATTATATCTGTTCGATGTTGGTTATCGGTGACCAAATACCCGATACCCGAAACAACATTTTTAATCTCAATTGAGTGATTTTTTACTCGATCTGCACCGATCTTTTGCGCATTGCGCCTTCGGCGGACTGCAACAAGATCTCGGCACATCTCTTTGCAAATAAAATAGCTCGACTTAGGTTTGACGCTGCAGTAGCATCTTTCGAATGTCTATCGGAAGCTACAAAAATTGGATTTTAGATTAAATCCGAGACAATTTCAAGACCATTGTTTCTATGGTAAGCCTTAAATTGGTGCCGGCCTGAATTGCATTTTGGGCGGATTGAATTGTTTCAATCTTTGAAAGCAGCGATGTTGTACTCATTTTTTGCGAAGTCTGGTGCACCTTTTCGGTCAGATCCTGATGGAATATTTTTTCAGTATATAGTTTACCTATCACAAGATCCCGCAGCCAAGATTTCATTACTTCCAATGTGTCCGGCAATGCGTCTTTATTTTTTGCCAGCTCTTCACCAAACGCCAGAATACGATTGATGGATTTCGATGATAAGGAATCCAACTCGCTGATAAGCCAGCTTCTGCGGTTTATCCAATTCGTTCGGTACATATGCAGCGCCCGTGAAAAGCTCCCGCCAGCCATGGCTGCAATGATCACCGCATTTTTTGGATCAAGTCCATGCCTGCGAACGAGTACGGATTCCAGCTTTGTTCTCGAAATCGGACTGAATCGAATGTGCCGGCAACGTGAGACTATAGTAGGCAGGAGATCGGAGGTATGATTGGCCACAAGAACTAGGATGGTTCCGGATGGAGGTTCCTCCAGCACCTTGAGGAGAGCATTGCTTGCGGCGGGATTCATTGCCTGGGCGTCGGATATCAGCACCACTCGCATGCTGGCCTCATATGGTTTCATGGCAAGAGTTTGGCAGAGGGCGCGAATTTGATCAATTTTGATGAACACACCGGATGGCTTTAAACGTATGATATCCGGATGGTTTTCAGATTCAATTTTCCGGCAAGACTTGCAATTGCCGCAGGGATTGATTATACGCGGCCGGTTTGTAGTGCTGTGACAATCGGCAGCCCGGTTATTCTCTCCTTCAGATTTGTACTCAGAATTGTCCCCGGTGCAGTTACACGCCATGGCAAATGTAACAGCTGTACTTTGTTTCCCCACCCCCTCTATTCCCGTAAACAGAAGGGCGTGAGGAACGGTCCCGTTTTGAAGGAAGGTTGTTAGGATACGTATGGGGCGGTCTTGACCTATTATCGCCTCAAACCCAGGCACAAATCAGTAATCTACCCGATCTTTCAATTCCTTACCAGATTTGAAAAATGGAAGTTTTTTGGGTTTTATGGTGACTTTTTCCCCGGTTTTCGGGTTTCGACCCGTGTAACTCTTGTATTCTTTAACAAAAAAACTGCACAAGCCGCGGATCTCCACGCGCTCTCCCCGGGCCATGGCATCTGCCATGTTGTCAAAAAATATTTGAACTACTTTTGCTGCTTCCGCTTTCGAGATATTCGCTTCTGCTTTCAAGGCGGAAATTAGCTCCAGTTTATTCATACAACCTCCTTCCGAACCCTCTGGTGACCATTGGTATGTTATAGTTTTATAAACCAGAACTTAATAAAATGTCAAGTAGTTATGATAATATTTTCGGTAGAATTTCAATATCTTCTTCGCTGACTTCGACCCCCGCATACTGGCCGAGGGCCTCAATATTTACCACGATACGTCCCTTGCCGCCGTATCTCACAAAGTTGCCGACAACCCCCGCAAACGGACCGTGCACTACCATGACTTTATCCCCTTTTTCTAAACGATAACCGGTAGTTACGGGATGATCGCTTGATACCATTATTTTTAGAGATTCAACGGTTTCGTCGGCGACTGAGAGGGGTCCCTGTTTATTGCCGATCAAACGCACCGCTCCGACAGTCTTTACAACCTCCAGATGGGAGTTGGGGTGTAGATCGGTTTTGACGAATAAATACCCTGGAAAAAGCGGTACACGAATCGTCGCCTTGCGATCACGCCGCTTACTGCGCACGGTTACCTTGGGCAGATATACTTCTATTGATTTTTTCACCAGACCGTCGTTAACCACGACTTCATGACGGCTTTTGGTGTGCAACACATACCACAAACGCTCAAGTTTTTTTTCTGTCATTTTTTACCTCATCCGGATCCGCCGGGATTGAAAATTGAAGATTGCAAATTAAATATTTGTGGATGTCGCTTCGCTCGCTCATTTAAAAAACTGATCCGCCGGCGTCCAGCTCGTGGAGCCTACAACTCGGAGAGAGGCGGACCTTAAATATTCAATCGTTGCAAGATAGTGAAAATATCCCAATTCAATTTTTTTGCCACAACATGCGCAAATATAGCAATTAGATGCCAAACTCACCCAATCCGAACAGGTTTACTTTTACTTCAAAATCCAGATCCTGTGATTTGTCGACACCGGTTGTTTCGGTAATGCGACCCTCGAATGACCAGCACTGAGTTCTGTAATTCATCCCGATACCTGTTTGGACGCGGGTATTGTCCAAAAAATTGTATTCGTAATCCGCGGATAGGGAAAGTCTGTCCGTCACCTTGACCCGTAAATCTGCAGATAAAGACTGGACCGGGTTCAGGCCGATATCGTCGGAATCCCTGGTATACCTATACTCCACCGCCAGTCTGTCTCCCCGCAGATCCCACAGATTTGTAGCGATGTTGTGGGATAAAAATTTCATATCATAAACGGACCACAACGCATCGGCATCCACCGAAATATAATTTCCGGGTATCAGGTCCAGTCTGGCGCTTATGGGTGAAAACGGACGATTTGGATCCTTTTCCTTGGCCTCATTAATATCGTAACTTTGCTCCAATTCAAAGCGCAAAAAATCATTGTAGCTGTATTCGGAGGCAGAGTCGATGATGGAGGCCGTGGCGTTGTCGATGCGATGGGAAATATCAAAGCTACCTTTTTTTCTGGTTTTGGATGTCAGAACGTTGGTCAGTGAATAGGTGAGCAGGTTGACATTGTCGATGCGGTCAATGGCGTCAAAATTCGGTAAATCACCCTGATCCACATCCGGAATAAAATCATGGGTGATGCGGGGGCGGATTGTATGTTTGATAAATTCGATGGTTTTGCTTTCGGTATGAAATACACTATAGATTTCCGAAAAAAGATCCAGGCGGGTATCGTACAACTCACGATGGTAGAATTTTTTGTCATCCGGGCCGAATTCTTTTTTGTCCGGACGCCATAAGGTCCCCCGCACACCCACCGATGGCTCGATATTGATGAAAGGCCTGAGTTGAAAGGGGAGGTATAGCCGCGGATGGGCATCTATTCGCTGGCTTCGCTTTCCGTCCCGGCTCCAGTAATAAACATACTGTGAATTCAGATTGTAGAAAAAAGGGGACGTTGAGATGCGCTGTTTGACCCCGTCAAACTCAATTATGGGCAACTGCTGTAAAGTGACATCCGGATTATGGGTGTTGCGGATGGTGCTGTCCAGATCATAACGTAATTGGACGTTAAGGCTGTAAAGAGGCCAGAATTTATTAAAATTCAACCGATTGGTCCGGATGGGTTCGTTAAAATCGTCCAGATCACGCTTGAAAACATCTTCAAAAAATTTTTTTGACTTATTCCAGCCCATGTACCCTTTTTGAAATTCGCGAGTGTAATCCTGGTCGCTGACAAGGTCTACATCCAGTTTGGCGCGAACCCCCCAGGGCATTCTTTGATTGTGGCTTCCGCGCAACCAGTAGCGATCCTTATTTTTACGCAGGATATCCGCGTCGCCGTCTTCAAACCCCCATTTTTTACTGGAGTCGCCGATGCCGTCATCGATTTTTTGATCATCAAGGTAATCGATCATCCAGGTCCCCTTTGACCAGTCATCTAAATAATAACGATACTCCATACCAGGCCTCAGTCCGCGTTTATACATGTATTGTCCATAAAGAGTGGCATCCGAGCTTTCATCAATGGCCCAGAAGAACGGCTGGGTGTAATAGGTACCCCAACGATCGGAAATCCCGCCCTCGGGCAACAGAAAGCCAGTTTGGCGTTTTTTCCTGGCTGGATAATAGAAATAAGGGCTGTACATAACCGGTATTTTCTTGGCCCACATGGTGGCATGCCATGCCGTTCCTTCGCCGTCATCTTTAATTTTGACGTTTTTTCCGGTTATCCTCCAATCCGGGTTCTCGCCGTCACAGGTGGTCAGAGATGCCTCATCGATGGCATAGGTTTTTTCGCCAACCTTTTTGATTAGATTTCCGGTTAAGTGAAAGTTGTTTTCTTTAAGAAACAAATATCCATTTTCTACTGACCCGATCTGGTTTTCAAGATCCATTTCCATGCTCGTACCGCTCAGGATGTCTTCACCGTTGGTTAATATAACGTCGCCTTCGGCATAGGCCTTCAAGTTTTTATGATCAAAACGTACAAAGTCGGCCAACAGCTTAATGTTTCCTTTATAAATCAGAACATTGCCTCTGGCGCTGTATTCATCGAAGCTTTTATCATAATTGATCTCATCGGCCTCAAGTTGCCACGGTCGATCTGGGTCCGCGATCACATCTTCGATCTGGCCCTGATTTACTTGCGCTGTCAGTCCGGCGGGGGCGATAAGCTGATAGGCGATGATGATTCCAAGGGCGGTGAGGATGATAAAGCCGGCCGGAGAAAACCAGCGCCGATTGTCAGGTCTGTTCTGCTGGTAAGATATAGATTCGGATTTTTGAGTGGTCGTCTTTAGTGCCATTCAGTTTATTGCATCATCGAAGGTAGAGCCAGAGGATGAAATGTGCTTCTTGAATCCCATTGAAATTTAAGATATAAGCCCAAATTAATAAAAAAAGTCAAGATATTGTTCAACCGGATCTTGTCAAATAGTAAAATAGTTGTAAATCTAAACTTATTGCCCAACCCGGATCCGCCGGTGTAGAATTGAATATTGAAAACTGAAGATTGAAGATTTGTGGATGTCACTTCGCTCTGCTTTTTTATGATCTTTTTTAATAATTGATCCCGCCGGCTTCCGGCTCGTAGAGCTTTAGAGCCTGCAGCTCGGAGAGAGGCGGACCTTAAATATTCAATCTTCAATCGATAATCTTCAATCAATGGTATTTGTGATTTGCTGAAACCTTCATTTCTTTACAACATGTTGTCAGATAAAATGGACTAAGGGCCTAAATTACCCATGAACGTTCTGTTGACAAATGACGATGGCATTCATGCCCAGGGTCTGTGGGCCCTTTACAACCGATTTGTCGGTGCCCATCATGTGTCCGTCGTCGCTCCGGACCGCGAGCGCAGTGCCATCGGCCATGCGATTACACTGAATCAGCCGTTGCGTGCAATCCGGGTTTCTTTAAACGGGGGACATAGCGGTTATGCTGTAAACGGCACACCGGCCGACTGCATTAAACTGGCCATGGCCGAAATACTCCCCAAACCTCCGGATGTGGTGGTCGCCGGAATAAATCCAGGGGCCAATGTCGGCGCCAACTTAAACTACTCCGGCACGGTGGCCGCAGCCAAAGAGGCAGCCCTGGGTGGTGCTATCGGCATTGCAGTATCAATTGAAGGCCAAAACGCCGATTATTACGATGATGCGGCACTGTTTATCGCCCAATTATGCGATACCGTGCAGGTAAAAGGACTGCCGTTTGGAACGTTTCTTAATGTGAACATTCCAAACCAGCCCTTACGACAGATAGCCGGGGTTCGGATCAGCCGGCAGGGCGTTGAATTGCTGTCTGAATATGTTGAAAAGCGCACGGATCCCCGCAATCGAACCTATTATTGGCAGGGACGGGATATGCAGTCGTTCGGGGATGATCCCGAAATTGACGGAGCTGCACTCAGTCAAAATTTTATTTCCATAACACCGGTCAAATGCGATATGACGGATTACCACGTGCTGGAGGATTTGAGAAGCTGGGGGCTAAAAAAATGAATATTG
>CALZJV010000334.1 GCA_945787595.1 uncultured Desulfobacterales bacterium
GATGCATAAACAGGAGTCACCATGTATATCAAACAATCAGAGCTTTTGATGGGTACCAGCATGGATTTTATCAAAAAGTTTATGGATATGTCTCAAATGGTATCCCATGAAAAGGGTGATATACTCTTCCGGGAAAAAGATCCAGCGCTATATTTTTACGTTCTGCTCAACGGACGTGTCAAGTTGGGTGTTGGTGAGAGCGACCAGAGGGTTTACGATGTCAGACTAAATGGTGAGGCATTTGGATGGTCCAGCTTAATCGGACGCGACAAATATTCAGCCTCGGCGGAATGTCTAGAACCGACAAAGCTTTTAAAAACAGATAGCGAAAAGCTGAGAAAAGAACTGGAGAAAGATCCAGCCAACGGGATTGTATTTTTCAAACAACTTGCTGCAACACTAGGAAATCGTCTGCTCGAAGGCTACAAAAGGATCTCGCCGCAATCTGAATAGAAAAAATTCGGTTCTATAGCCAAAACAAAGGTCGTTGCTAAAAGCCGGTGGAATATCCTACGGCGTCGATATTACCCTTTTTTTAGGTTATGGTTTCGAAAAAATTTTATCCGAATAAATCGAATTTCATCAGGAGGTGTTATGGTTAGCGATACGATACCGATTCCACCAGCAAGAAAGATGAGTCGTCGGGAGTTTCTGCAGCTTTCATCCATGGCGGCTGCCGGTCTGGTTGCCAGCTGTGCCACCAACCCGGTAACCGGCCGAAGCCAACTCATGCTGGTGTCCGAAGACAAGGAAATTCAAATCGATAAACAGAACTCACCGTATCAGTTTTCGGCGGACCACGGAACGGTTCAAGATAAGCGCTTAAATGACTATATTGATCGTACCGGCAAAAATATCGCCGCGCAAACCCATCGTAAGCACATGCCCTATAATTTTCATGTGGTCAATGCAACCTATGTCAATGCTTATGCCTTTCCAGGCGGGACGATTGCCTGCACCCGCGGCATATTACTTTCCCTGGACAACGAGGCTGAGCTGTCGGCATTACTGGGACACGAATTGGGCCATGTAAATGCCCGGCACACCGCCCAGCAGATGTCAAAAGGCATGCTCACCCAGGCGGTAGTCGGCGGTCTGTGGCGAGTTACAGCCGTGACAACGAACGCGAAGCAGACGCGCTGGGAATGGAATACATGGTGCGTGCCGGATACAGTTCCCAGGGGATGATCGGCCTGATGGACGTTTTGCGGAGTATGGGAAAGCACAAACCCAGCGCCATCGAACTTATGTTTAGCACTCACCCGATGAGTGATGAACGTTATCGCACAGCGGTTGAAACGTCCGACGTAAAATATAAATCGGCCGAAAGCAAGCCGATGTACCGTGAGCGCTACATGGACAATACCGCTAAACTACGATCCCAGAAAGGCGCCATCGATGAAATCCAAAAAGGTCAGAAGGAAATGGCCGCCAATAATTTTTCTGCAGCCGATATTCACCTGCGCAAAGCTATAAAACTGGCGCCCAACGATTATACAGCGCTGGTCATGATGTCTATGAGCCAGTTGGTCCAAAAAAAATGGACTGTCGGCCGACAATACGCAGAGATGGCCCAGAAGGTTTATCCTGCAGAAGCCCAGGCCTATCACCTAAGCGGATTTGCCAAAATCCAGCTGAAGGATTTTGAGGGTGCTTTGGAAGAATTTTCCAGCTATGACAAAAAGCTTCCCGGCAATCCCAACATCATTTTCTTCAAAGGTTACGCTTATGAGGGGATGAAGAGATACCCTCAAGCCGGCCGAGAATACCAGAATTATTTAAAGTTCACACAGCAGGGTGATTACGCCCGCCATGCCTATCAACGGTTGCAGGAGTGGCAGGCGAAAGGGTACATATAGCTAACCCAGACAAGCCGGACTTGATTATTGAATATCCATTCGAAAATAGTGGGTCTCAGGTTTCATAATTTAAGAAATTTCAAATAACAAAACACAAATACCAAACAAATCACAATGACCAAAATTCGAAATTCGAAACGGCTGAGCTTGTCGCAGGCCAAACAATTGGCGTTTGATCTTATTTGAGATTTCGATATTATAATTTGGAATTTATTTGCAATTTGGTGCTTGTAATTTGTTATTTCCCCGATGAGCCGGGATTCCTGCTTCGCTCCAAACGGTTTATCCGGGTTAGGATTTACTTTTTTGTACTTTGGACAATGGACCTTGTTTAATAATTCAGAAAAATTTTTCACAGATGAATCTAACCACAAGTGGCTCGCCTACCTGAACGCTGCCGATGCCACGGGCATCCCTCCCATCACCAACCCGAAAATTCTTAAAAGTATAAAGCAGGTATTCGCCTTCAGTGATTTTGTGGCCGCCGGCTGTGCCCGGGATCCGGCCATGCCGGTTGACCTTATCGACAGCGGTGATCTCATTCGGCGTTACGCCAAGGATGAATATCTTCAAAAATTGCCCACGATACTTTCCAGCGTTACTGATGAAGAAACTCTAAGCCGCCTGCTGCGCCGATATCGCCGTCGTGAACTGGTCCGCATCGCCTGGCGCGATTTATCCGGATGGGCGGATCTGTCGCAAACCGTGTCCGACCTTTCTGCTTTTGCGGATGCCTGCCTGGAACATACACTCAACATGCTCTATCTATGGCAGTGCCGCCGATACGGTGTGCCGACGGCGTCAGACGGCTCAAGACAGCATCTGGTCATTCTGGGATTGGGCAAACTGGGTGCCCGGGAGCTTAACTTCTCATCCGATGTCGACCTGATATTCGCATACCCGAAGGCGGGTGGCACCCGCGGAGCAAAAGAATCCATGGGCAATGATGAATTCTTTTCCCGTCTTTGCCGCCGCCTGATCAGGGTCATCGGCCAGCCAACAGCGGCCGGCTTTGTCTTTCGGGTTGATGCCCGCCTGCGCCCATTCGGCGAAAGCGGCCCTCTGGCCATGGACTTTGAAGCCATGGAACAATACTATCAACAGCAGGGTCGGGAATGGGAGCGCTATGCCCTGATCAAAGCCAGGACTGTCGCCGGTGATAAAGAGGCAGGCGCCCTTTTGTTAGACCGGCTTCATCCGTTTATTTACCGCAGATATTTGGATTACAGCGCCTTTGAATCCTTGCGGGAAATGAAACAAATGATTGCCCTGGAAGTCAAACGCAAGGGCATGGAAAACAATATCAAGCTCGGCGCGGGTGGCATCCGTGAGATTGAATTTTTCGGTCAGATATTCCAGCTGATACGCGGCGGCGTAAATCCCGCCCTCCAGAACCCGGCGATATTGAAGGTATTAAAAACGCTGACCGACGAGCGATTTATCCCGCAGGAAGTCTGTGATGAACTGATCAATGCCTATGTGTTTTTACGAAATACCGAAAACCGTCTCCAGGCCTTCTCCGATCAACAAATCCACAAGCTGCCGGTGGATGACCACGACCAGTTGCGGCTGGCGGTATCTATGAGTTTTCCTGACAAGGAGTCATTCAACACGGCTTTAAAGAATCACAGGGATATCGTTCACGGCCACTTCCAGATGCTTCTGGAATCCGCTGATACGGATGACGGGCAAAGAAATATTGAAGATCCGTCGGAAATTATCTGGCAAAACCCGCCAGCCGGTCAACAGGCACAAAATATGCTCAGTGCGATGGGCTATGATCGACCGGACGAAGTCATCAAGCTGCTGGATTATTTGAAAAATGATCCGGAAACAAGGGCTCTGAGTCCCCGCGGCCGTCGGCGCCTTGACCAATTGGCACCCCGTTTTTTGAAAGAAATTGGTATGTGTGAAAATCCGCTGATCACGCTTCACAGAATCATCGACCTGATCAAAACCATTGAAAGACGCACCAGTTATCTGGCCTTATTATTGGAGAACCCGACAGCCCTTTCCCATCTGGTGAAACTCTCTGCTGCGAGTCCCTGGATCGCATCGTTTCTGGCGCGGCATCCGGTGCTGCTGGATGAACTGCTTGACCCGCGCACGCTTTATCGACCACCGCAAAAAATCGAAATGAAAAAGGCTCTGCGCCAACGACTTGACCAGGTACCCATAGATGACCTGGAGTACCAGATAGAACAACTGTGCATTTTCAAACAGATCAATGTGCTGCGTGTGGCGGCGGCCGATGTCACCGGCACCCTGCCATTGATGCGCGTGAGCGACTTTCTCTCGGAGATTGCCGAAAGCATTCTCGGTGAAGTTGTAGATATTGCCTGGAATCACCTGGTGTCAAAGCATGGTACGCCCATCTGCCGGCTGGGCAATAAACGCTTCGAAAAGGGATTTGTTGTCATTGCCTATGGCAAACTGGGTGGGCTGGAGCTCGGTTACGGGTCTGATCTTGACCTCGTTTTTCTACATGCCGGAACCGGCGAACAAACCCGCGGAAAAGAGAAAGCGGTCGACAGCGCTCAATTCTTCAACCGCCTCGGCCAGCGCGTCATCCACATCCTCACCTCCCATACCCGTGCGGGAAAAGCTTATGAAATAGACATGCGCCTGAGGCCCAGTGGAAGCTCTGGAATATTGGTCAGCCACATTGAAGCTTTTGGCAACTACCAGTTCGAAGACGCCTGGACCTGGGAACATCAGGCATTGATCAGAGCAAGACCGATCTGTGGGGATGACATTTTAGCTCAAAAATTTGAAGCCATCCGCAAAAAAGTCCTTGCCCGTCCACGGTTTAAGGAAAAGTTAAGGGCAGAAGTTGTCGACATGCGCGAAAAGATGCGCAAGGAACTGATGAAACCGGAAAATGGTGTTTTTGATCTGAAGCAGAACATCGGCGCGATGGTGGACATCGAGTTCTTGGTACAGTATCTGGTACTGCTAAATTCCCACAAGTATGCCGGTCTGCTGAAATGGACGGACAATGTCCGCCTGATCCAATCCCTGATCGAAACCGGCGCTATGGACGAAATCACAGCCCATGTGCTCAAACATGCCTATCTGATCTATCGCGCTGCCGCACATCAGCTCAGTCTCCAGGAAAAACCCGCCAAAGTTCCTATGGAAAAGTTTCACCACCTGCAGAAGCGGGTGGCAGAAATCTGGCAGTCCTATTTTAAAAGCGAATAAATTATCTCCCGCCTTTTAAATATTAAATATTACAAATTTGTAACATTTTAATTTAATTTTAGCCAAATTTGTAATATTCTTCATTTTCATTGTTATGCCGATTCTCCCTGTATTATTCTGAAATAACTGCGTTATATTTAATTTCAGATTATTCGGCACACATATTGCTCTATAGTTAGTGCCCCTCCACAAATCGGTTAAAATCAGTTTGGGCACTCAATCGCATGATCAATTCAACGGGGCGGACGAACTGAGACACAAAATGAAAAATGTCCATCAAAAGGCCTCCGGTCTGCTACAGCAAAAAACTGAGGGACTCATTGCCCGCTTTTTACAGGGAAAAGAACCTGATTTCTTAAGGCAGCATGCCCGGATACTAGATGACTATTTTCGGCAGGCATTTGAGACAAGCATGGTCGGCCCGCGCATGGATATTGGTAAAAACCCCTATACCATTATTGCATTGGGTGGTTATGGTCGCGAAGAACAGTGCATTCATTCCGATGTGGATCTCCTGTTTCTATTTAAAAAAAGGGTCCCGGCCAAGGCGGAAAAACTGATCCAGGAAATCGTTTATCCATTGTGGGACATTGGTCTTGATGTCGGCTACGCCACCCGATCTTTGAAGGAGTGCTTGGAGCTCGCATCCAAAGATTTCGAAGTGTTTACCCCGATTCTGGATGCACGATTCATCTGCGGCTGGTCCCTTATATACTCTGAACTTATGGATCAACTGCGACAAAAACTCATCCGCAAGAAATCCCGTACCATTATCAACTGGTTGGTTGAGAAAAATAAAATAAGGCATGCCCAGTTCGGCGATTCGGCTTATCTGCTCGAACCCAACCTCAAAGAAGGTCAGGGTGGTTTGAGAGACTATCATACCATGCTGTGGATCGGCCAGATTGAATTTAACATAAAGCAGCCCAGAGATCTTGAATATCTGGGGCTGCTCTCCAACGAAGAATTTCAGGCATTACGCAGCTCCCTTAGATTTATCTGGGACGCGCGCAATCGCATTCATTACCTTTGCGGCCGAAAATGTGATCAGCTCAACTTCGAAAATCAGTTAAAGCTGGCTGATGCATTGAAATATAAAAAAATCAAACATCAGCAGCCGGTCGAAAAATTTCTGGGTGAGCTTCACGGGCGGATGGAATATTTGAAACAGCAGCACCTGATGTTTCTGCATGAGCTGGGATTTGAAAAGAAACGCAAACGCAGAAGAAAATCAAAGAAAACGAGCGATGTGGCCGGCCTCGAAGTTATCAAATGGGGAATGCTTAATTTCGCTTCCCCCGAGAGGATAATGGAATCACCGGTTCTTTTGATGAAAATATTTGAAGAAAGTACACGCTTAAAAATTCCTTTAAGCGCTGAGGCCAAAAGGCTGGTCAGAGAATTTTCTTATCTTGTAGACAAAAAGTTTCAAAGCTCAAATCCCATCGTCAAATCTTTCGAGCGAATTTTGGTAGCTCCGGCGCCTACTTTCAATGTCTTAAATGAGATGCTGAACACCGGATTTCTGGTGCGGTTCATACCCGAATTCGGAAACATCGTTAACCGGATTCAGTATGATGAATATCATCTTTACCCGGTTGACAAACATCTGCTGAGAGCCGTTCAGACAGTCAAAAAATTCGGCACTGCCAATGACAGCAGTTTGGAACCGTTGTGCGATATGATCTACGGTGAACTTAAAAATAAGAGGCTGCTTTTCTGGGCCGTGCTGCTCCATGATATCGGCAAAGGAGAATCTGAGGAGGACCATGCCAAAAAAGGTGGCGACATAATTAAAAAAATTCTAACCAGAGTGGGGATGAAATCCGGGGACCTGGATACTGTCGTTTTTCTGGTCCAAGAGCACCTTTTTCTGGTCAAAACAGCCACCCGAAGAGATATTAACGACGAAGAAACAGCAATTTTCTGCGCCAGAAAAATAAGAGATGTTAGCCGGTTGAAAATGCTTTATCTGCTGACAGTTGCCGATTCGATCGCAACGGGACCGATGGCCTGGAACGACTGGAAAGCAACGCTTTTAAGGGACTTTTTTCTCAAGGTTTTAAACGTGTTGGAAAAGGGGGAACTGGCCACTGAGGAGGCCGTCGAAGTCATCGAGCAGAAACGAAATGTAATCATCAATTCAGTGCAAACGCAAAAAGCTCAAGAAGACATCGGTGCCCTGTTTAGGGTCATGTCCCCGCGATACCGGCTCTATATGCCGACACCGGCGATACTGGAGCACATAAATCTCTACAACCGGCTGGGTGCTGCCGACTTTTTATGGGATATTAAACGATCTGCCGACGCCAACACCCGCTCGGTTACCATCTGTGCCAAGGACCGCCCGGGTCTTATATCTAGAATAGCCGGCGTATTTACCTTAAACAACATTGATATACTTGATGTTCAGGTGTTCACCTGGCGCAACAACATCGCCCTGGATATCTTCGAGGTCAAACCTCCGCCGGATCAGATAAGGGAAAAGGAAAAATGGGATCGGACCGAAAATAACCTTGCCGCTGCGTTATCCGGCAGATTAAACCTGGCAGCAGCACTTCAAAAAAAAAGAGGCGCTTTTCGTCAGCCCAGCCCTAGTCGGCATAAAAAACCCCATCGTGTCGAGGTGGATAATACCAGTTCAAGTTTTTTTACAATCATCGAAGTCTTTACCTATGATTTCCCCGGCTTACTGTTCGGTATTGCCGATGCGCTGTTTCAAAGCGAAATGTCTTTTATGTCTGGGACCTTAACGGAGATAAGGTAGATTCACCGGATCAAGTCGCTCTCATAAAAGCCGCCATACTGGAAAGGCTTCTGCCGATGGAATGACGAATTGCCAATCGAAATTGCTAAAGGAGGGAGAGTTTTGAAAATAAAATTTAGATGCCTGTTGACGGCAGCAATCCTATGCACGGTTCCGTTTTCATCAGCGACAGCTTCGGAAGGTTTAAATACCGGAGATACTGCCTGGATAATTGTAGCAACCGCTCTGGTAATGATGATGACTCCAGCCGGCCTGGCTCTGTTTTATGGTGGCATGTCGCGCTATAAAAACCTGCTGAATACATTCGCCATGACCATTGTCGCCTATTGTCTGACTAGTGTTATCTGGATGATCTGGGGCTATAGTATCGCTTTCGGACCGGATCAAGCAGGCATTACCGGAAGTCTGGCAAATCTTTTTATGGCCGGTATCGGCGTAGACAGCCTGTCAGGCAGTATTCCAACATATGTATTTGCCCTATTCCAAATGACCTTTGCATGCATCACCGTTGCGCTGGTCCTGGGTTCGATTGTTGATCGCATGAAGTTTTCATCTTGGATTGTTTTTACAGTTCTATGGGTAACCTTCATTTATTGTCCAATTGCCCATTGGGTATGGGGTGGCGGCTGGATGGGCGCTATGGGGGCTCTCGATTTCGCCGGCGGAACGGTGGTGCATATAAATGCAGGTGTGGCAGGCCTAGTCTTGTCGCTGGTACTTGGCAAACGAATCGGTTATGGAAAAGAATCCATGTTCCCTTCCAGCATCGCACTTACTGCTTTGGGAGCAGCACTGTTGTGGTTTGGATGGTTTGGCTTTAATGCCGGCAGCCAGTTGGCGGCGGACGGCGTGGCCGGTTCAGCCTTTCTGGTGACCAACACCTCGGCGGCTATGGGAGCCCTGGCCTGGATGTTTGCAGAATGGTTGATGGATAAAAAGCCCACCGTTTTGGGTTTGGCATCCGGAATCGTTGCCGGACTGGTGGCTATTACTCCGGCGGCCGGTTTTGTCAATATGCCGGCTTCTTTGCTTATCGGGCTCTGTGCCGGCTTGTTAGGTTTCTATAGTGTCGCAAAGCTCAAGCAAAAACTTGGCTATGATGATTCCCTGGATGCATTCGGTGTACATGGCATGTGCGGGGTTTGGGGTGCATTGGCCACAGGACTGTTTGCCAATCCGGCTATCAATGAAGCCGGTCGCGGATTATTTTATGGCAATCCGAAACAACTCTGGATTCAAATTATTTCCATTTTGGCAACGGCAATTTTTACGGCTGTGGGAACCCTTGTAGTGGTCTATGTCACACGATGGATAACCGGCGGCCTGAGAGTGGAAGAGGAAAATGAAATCATCGGACTCGATAATTCCATCCACGGAGAAAGGGCCTTCGAGATTACACTGTCATAATTCATTAATTCTAAGGAGGATTTGTCATGAAAAAAATTGAAGCGGTCATTAAGCCCTTCAAGCTAGACGATGTAAAAGAGGCGCTGAACGAAATCGGCATCCGGGGAATGACGATTTCCGAGGTAAAGGGATACGGCCGGCAAAAGGGCCACAAGGAAATCTACCGCGGGGCCGAATACGTAGTGGATTTTATCCCTAAAATAAAAATCGAAATTGTAGTGGATGGGGATCGCGCCGACCAGGTGGTGCAAAAAATCCGCGAAGCCGCCAATACCGATAAGATCGGGGACGGCAAAATATTTGTACTACCGGTGGAAGAAGCCGTCCGGGTCAGAACGGGTGAGACGGGAAGTGATGCGATCTAAGCGTTGAAGTTAAAAGTGCCTAAAATTTAAAATGACTAAAGTTAAAGCATTCTGTCTATTTTAAAATGACAGTCCGCCGCAGGCGGATTAGCTCCTTTTAGTCATTTTACACTTTAGCTCATTTACAAGACTTGGTCTTAGCCGGCAATCGATGTGGTTTCATTTCAAAGGTATTTTATTCTATATATCTAACCAACTTATTATAAGGAGGATTCACAACATGACACCCAAAGAAGTATTAAACATGGCAAAGGAAAACGGAGCGAAAATCGTCGATTTAAGATTTATGGATTTTCCGGGGCTCTGGCAGCACTTCAGCGTACCCATCCGGGAGCTGGAAGAATCCAGTTTTGAAGACGGCTTCGGCTTTGACGGATCGAGTATTCGCGGCTGGCAGCCGATTCATGCCAGCGACATGCTGGTCATACCGGACCCTGCGACCGCCAAAATGGACCCTTTCTATGCGGCACCAACCTTAACCTTGATCTGCAATATTGTTGATCCGGTAACCCGTGAGCCCTACACCCGGGACCCCCGCAATATCACTCAGAAAGCGGATTCTTATTTGAAAAGCTCCGGTATCGG
>CALZJV010000335.1 GCA_945787595.1 uncultured Desulfobacterales bacterium
CAATCACCGTCGCCGGGCCGTTGGCGGCATCTCCGCCGGCAAAGACGCCCTTCATCTCCGTTTGATGGGTATCTTTGTTAATCGCAATCAGACCGCTTTCAACCGGCAGCGACCCTTCCTCTTCCAGAAAACAAAAATCTTTGCAAAAGGCCGTCTCGCTGGCCTGACCGATGGCCAAAATGACCTGATCGGCCTCGACGGTTTTTCTGGTTTCGTCAAAAAAGGGACAGAATTTACCCTGGGCATCAAAAACCGATGTACACCGCACAAGTTCCAGTCCTGAAACCTTCCCATCATTTGCCATGATCTTATCCGGCCCCCAGGAAACCAGCAACTCCACCCCTTCTTCCCGGGCCTGTTCAATCTCCCAGGGATTGGCCGGCATTTCTGCCAGACTTTCAAGGCACGCCAGGGATACCTTTTTGGCACCAAGCCGCATTGCCGAGAGGGCCACATCCACCGCCACATTGCCGCCCCCGATAACGACAACGTTGTCCTTAAGGGAGATATCACCGCCTTCGGCAACTGAAGCCAAAAATTCCACTCCCCAGTAAACATCCTCAAGATCGGACCCCGGCAGCTCTATCCTGCGGCTTAACTGGGCGCCCACCGCAATAAACACCGCTTCGAAGCCATCATTTTTTAGTTGCTCGATTTCATAATCGACACCCAGCTTCTGGTTGGTTTTAACTTCGACTCCAGTGCTCAAGACCAGATCGATCTCTTTGTCGAGCACATCTTGCGGTAATCTGTAAAAGGGAATACCATAGCGCATCATCCCGCCGGTTTTCGACCGGGCTTCAAAGATCGTTACCTGGTGTCCTTTTTTTCTCAGATAAAAGGCGGCCGTCAATCCAGCCGGACCGGCGCCGATCACCGCCACCTTGTGCCCGCTATCTTCAGCCGTAGCCGACATCCAGGCAGACAGATCCCCGGCGTTATCGGCCGCATATCGCTTGGCCGCACAGATGGAAATGGACGCGTTGACCTCACCTCTTTTGCAGGCGGTTTCACAGGGATGGGGGCACACCCTGCCCAGTATCCCCGGGAAAGGCGCCTTTTCGATGACTAGCTTGCAGGCTTCATCCATTTTGTTGTGGGAAATGAAACGCAAATATCCGGGGACATCAATTCCTGCCGGGCATGCCTGGACACACAGGGATTGTTCAGGTACCAGATCCCGCGGACCGACGGCGCGAAGGGTTCTGGTGATATCTAAAATTTTGATCCCGTTGGGGCAGGCATCCTCGCAGCGGCCGCATGCGGCGCAAAACCAAGGCATTGGGGATGCCGCGATCTCCTCGATTAAATCCAGCTCAACGTGGCGGATCAATCGCCGAATGTTAAACTGGTTGATACCGGTGATTGGACATGCGGAACTGCAGCGCCCGCACTGCTCGCAGTACCTGAACATTTCGATGTCATTGAAGCGTTCGGCAAATTTCAGATTGCCACTCATGCTTGAAAAACCTCTTCATTAAATTAGGTCTTGTTAATTATCGAAAAAAATAATTCCACCACGAAAAGCATGAAAGACAGTAAAAAATACAAATTTTATTCTACAAATATTTCGTGTGTTTCGTGTATTTCGTGGTTAAAAAAATGAATCTCCCGGCCGCAAATGGACAGGGTAATTTAAAATTCATAAATAAGCGGATATCTTTGTTGGTTAAGTATTTTTTATAATTATTCCAAGTCGAGTTCTTTAGCCATACTTCTCATGGTATTCGCAAACTTCGGCCCATCCGCCGCCGAACACCAGATATTCCAAAGCTTCTCCGAATCATGGCCCGCTTTGGTCAGCTTTCTTTTGGCCCGGTTCAATCGCTTTTCGGCCGCGTAATTACCAGTGATATAGTGACAGGTGGGGAATTCACAGCCGGCCACCAATACGCCGGCAGCCCCTAATTCAAAAGGACGCTGCATCATTTTCATGGAAACACGTGCTGAACACATCACCCGGATCAGCCGTGCATTGGATGGATACTGCAGTCGGCTCACGCCGGCCATGTCCACCCCGCCCAGAGCGCACCAGTGACAAACAAAGGCAATGATTTTTTTGTCGGCATCCTGTTCCAGCGCTGCTTCCACCTGGGCAAAGACCTGGTCATCGGAATAATGAACGATACCGATGCACTCTTTGGGGCAATCGGCGGCACACAGTCCACAGCCCTTGCATAGGGCCTTGACGACTTCCGGATTTTTTTCTTCATCCACCGTGATAGCGCTGTAAGGACAACGCTTGGAACACAGGCCGCACTGGTTGCAGTCCGTCAGAACGATATCAGCCACGATGCCTTCGGCTTCAATGTAGCCCTTTTTCATAGGGATAGACGCCCGCATCGCTGCTCCGATACCTTCTTCGCTGCTTTCCTTGAAGGCCATGGGGGCTTTGGCACAGCCGGCCAGGGAGACACCGTCGGTGGCGAACTCCAGCGGCCCCAGCTTGACATGGGATTCCTGGAAAAATCCGTCGGAATTGGTCGACACCTTCAAATGCCCTTTAATCTGCTCAACCGTGTCATTACCTTTAAATGCGGTGGTCAACACCAGCAGATCGGTTGAAATCTTAAATTCCCTGCCCACCAGAAAATCATAAACGGTGACTACCAGATCGCCGTTTTCATTAACCACTTCCGGATAGCGATCGTCCGGAAACCTCCAAAATTTAACACCCAGATGTTTGGCCGATTTCTGGGCGGACCCCTCTTCCTTAATTAAACTCATATCCCGGTATAAGATATGCACATCGACGTCTTTACGAAGATGTTTCAGGGCCACGGCATTTTTAACCGATGTATGGCAGCCGACGTTGCAGCATCCGCGGGTTTCATTTTTTGAATTCACGCAACTGATCATCACCACATTTTTTAGATTGCCGACTTTCTTGTTTTTAAGCATCCGGTCCAGTTCGAGCTGGGTCACGACTCTGGGATCGTTGCCGAATTCAAATTGCCCATCCGGTTCAAGTTCCTTCATTCCCGTAGCAACGATGATGGTGGAAATATCGAGGTTTTTCTTAGAACCGTCCCCATTGGCCATCAATGACACTTTATAATTCCCGATATACCCTTCAACGGCATCGATGCTGGTATCCGCATACACCTTAATGTTGGGATGGGACTGCACCTGATCCACTTTGGCCTGCACGACTTTAACTGCCGGGGTTTTATGATTGTCATGGGAAATGAAGCAAATCTCATTTAAGATACCGCCGAGGCGGGGTTCTTTTTCCACAAGGATGGCATTAAATCCCTGGTGTGCAACATTCAGGGCCGCGTTCATACCGGCCATACCGCCGCCGATAATCAGGCAATCGGTTTTTACCGGCAGTCTGATTTCCTCTCCTTCTTCCAGCAGGGCCGCTTTGGCCACCCCCATCTTAACCAAATCTTTGGCTTTTTCCGTGGCTATTTCAGGCTCTTTCATATGAACCCAGGACACCTGTGCGGTGCGTTTAAAAAGCGGTTCATGGGTCCTCGGGGTGCATGCCGAGATTACCACCCGGTTGAGTTTATGTTCCTGCATGGAATCTCTCATGCGGGCCAGGTAGTCCACCGAACAGGACCATCTACCCTCATCGGCAAAGACAACATTTTCCAGCCCTTTGGCGTACTCTACCAGTTGGGGGACATCTACCACCCCGGCAATATTCGTTCCGCAATCACAGACAAAGACACCGATTCGGATTTCTTCGCTCATCAGATTTATCTCACCTGCAGAAATTGACTACAGATATCGTTGATTGGTTGATTGGTTGATTGGTTAAGTGGTTGTAAAGATGGATTTATCCCAATTTTTGCGAAAAGATTGGACACTTCATGTTTCAACAATCGAAACATTATGAAATTATGAATATAATTTACCTAATCAACCATTCAACCAGTAAACTATTCAACTAGGTCTACACCATTGAATATTTGAGGAATTCTTCTAATTAAACTTATAATAAAAATGTCGGAGCGCAGCGACTTCCACAAATATTCAATCTTCAATTTTCATTATTCAATACGTAACCGCCTTCATCGCCGCCGCCGTCGCCTGTACCACCGACTCGGCAATATCGATCGGCCCGGTGGCCCCACCGCATAGATAAACGCCTTCAATTCGGGTCTCCAGCGGCGACAATAGCGGATCTTTTTCTTTAAAATAGCCCAACTCGTCCAGCTCGAGCTTCAGCGCCTTGGCCAGTCTTTTGTTGCGATCATTGGGGATGATTCCGGTGGCAAGCACCAGCAGCTCTACTTCATGTTCGTGTAGATCACCGGTTGCCAGATCTTCGTATCGCAGGGTCAAATTATTCGTTTCAGGGTCTTCTTGGACTTCATAAGGTCTGCCCCTGACATAGCGAACACCGTTTTCATTGGCCTTACGGTAGAAGTCCCAGAAACCTTTGCCGTATGCCTTTAGGTCATTGTAGAAAATGGTTGTCTCCACGGAGGCGTCATGTTCCTTGGTGATAATGGTTTGTTTGGTGGATATCATGCAGCAAATCTTGGAACAATACGGTGTGCCCTTACCCTCGGCCAAACCACGTCCGGCGCATTGTATCCAGGCGATTTTCTTGACATGCTTGTGGTCCGAGGGCCTGATAATTTCTCCGGTCGTGGGTCCACCGGCATTCATGAGTCTTTCAAATTGGGTGTTGGTGATGACATTCTCATAGATATCATACCCGAGCAAATCACCGGCCGGGGGTGCATCTTTGATGCCGGTGGCAACCACGATGCTTTTAACATCAAGGTTTATGTTTTTGTTCGATTGCCACAACGTGATGGCCTTTTTGCCTTCCTTCTCGCAGGCTTTGACACACAGGGCAATGGGGCATTCACGGCACTGGCTGCAATCCACAGCGCATTCGCCGATGCAGGCGCCTTCCTTGCGCATGTCGCCGAAGCGACAACTCGGATCGACTTTGACGACATTGGGAACGGCCTGGGGAAAGGCCATGGAAACCAGCTTGCGCGTCCCACCGATTTTAGCATCCATTTCATCGGGAACACTCACCGGGCAGGCTTCGACGCAAGCCCCGCATCCGGTGCATTTCTCTTCATCGACATACATGGCCTTCTTGGCCAGCTTGACTTTAAAAATACCATTGGCTTTCTTAACCTTGCGCACTTCGGTGTTGGTCATGATTTCGATATTTTCATGATTGTCGACCTCATACATTTGAGGCGCTTCGATGCAGATCGAGCAGTCATTGGTGGGAAAAGTCTTGTCCAACCGGGCCATCATACCGCCAATACTGGCGGTGTCGTCGATCAGATAGACTTTAGTTCCGTATTTGGCGGCATTCATGGCGCAATTGATTCCGGCAATCCCGCCACCAATAACCAATATTGAATCACTCATGATTTCACCCTAAATAAGAATTCCTATTATATTTCCGTGATAATAATTGCCTTCGACTTGCACACGGCCGTGCAGGTCAGACATCCCAGGCAATTTTGCGGCCGCACGGGAATCGCCTTATGCGGCATCTCAAATACGTCCGTCGGACACATTTTGACGCATTCTTCGCAAGAGTCGCACCGATCCGGGTCGACATAGATCAAATACACCTCGTAGTCTCTTAAAACTTTCGGCATGACGGCTACCCTAAGTTGTTAAAAATACAGTTGCGAATGATGCTCGATTTTCGATGCTGGATTCTCGATATATGGTGCATCACGCCCTCAAAGACTACAGCAAACATCGAGTATCAAGGATCCAGGATCAGGTATCATTATCCACTGCAGCCGATCCTAAATACTTAATTGGTGCTATCAATTATTTGTAACGATCCATCGCCCTGCCAAACCCGGGCATCGAGTTTTTAATACTGTTATCATCCACGCAAAATGCAATGCGGAAATAGCCGGGTCCGTTAAAGCCAGTGCCGGGAACCACCAAGATGCGCTCTTCTTTAAGGGTATTCACAAATTCGACATCATCCGGTATCGGAGAACGGGGGAAGAGGTAAAAAGTTCCAGGCGGTTTGATAAACTCATAACCAAAGCTTGCCAGTCCATCACAGAGCAACTCCCGTTTGCGGGCATATTCCGAGATATCGACACTCATCCCCTGCATGCAAGCGACGATACGCTGCATCAAGGCCGGAGCATTGACATAGCCGAGAATTCGATTGGCCACAGTCATGGCAGCCAGGAGATCGTCTCTGTAAGTCGCGGCAGGATTTACGGCAAGGAAGCCGATACGCTCACCCGGAATGGAAATATCTTTGGAATAAGAAGTTCCGATGATGCTGTTATTATATGCCGTAAAAATGCTTGGAACAACAAAGCCATCATAGACAATTTTACGGTAGGGCTCATCCGATAAAAGATAGATTGTCCGATTGAATTCCTTGCCCTTTTGCGCTAAAATTTTTCCAAGTGTCTTCAGGCTCTCTTCGGAATAGATCTGTCCGGTCGGATTGTTTGGAGAGTTAATCAAAAAAACTTTGGTTTTCTCCGTAATCGCCGCCGAGATGGCTTCCGGATCCAGCTCGAAATCGGGCTTGGTCGCGACAGTTTTCAAAGCACCGCCATGATTGTCGGCATAAAATTTATATTCGACAAAACAGGGCGTCGGCGTCAGAACTTCATCACCGGGATCAAGAACGGCTTTCAGTGCGACATTCAAGGCACCGGATGCGCCGCAAGTCATAAGCACATCTTTTTCGGTGACCGGTGCCTGCTGCTCTTTAGCAAGGTATTCGGCCACTGAGCCACATACCATCGGATATCCGGTATTGGGCATATAACAATGATCATTCAGACCGCAGGTGCTTACCGTTTCTCTAAGAAGCTCGTTAAATCTTTCCGGCGGCGGCACATTCGGATTTCCCAGGCTGAAGTCATAAACGTTCTCAGCCCCAAATTGGCTTTTCAGTCTGGCGCCCTCCTCGAACATCTTACGGATAAAAGAAGAGCCGGCGATAATATTTTCTATTTTCTTTGATATGGTCATCTCCTCGGGTTACGAGTTCGTGTGTTGCGTGTTGCGAGTTACGAGTTGCGCGTTACGGGTTGCGCGTTACGGGTTACGGGTTGCGTGCAAAAATGGCATAGAGCAGAACATCTTTCATGACAGACAACAGATTGTATGGACAGGGCCTAAGGCGAATAGTATATTGTCGAAGTTAGAGGATATATAGCTGATTCATTTTTTCTTGAATTCCACATATCGAATTTAGATTTCTTTCTTTCGACTTCCCCATCCTCGCCGCGCTATTGTCCCGCCTTATCGGACGACGGCGGGTCCGCCTTCCGACTTCCAATTTCTGTTATCTGACCTCTGTTTTCTGCTATCTGATCAATTTTCAGATATATCAAATGGCAGAGCGCAGCGATTTCCTTGAATCGTCAATCTTCAATTTTCAATCTTCAATTTGCTAACGCTCGTCAAACTCCCGCCATTTATAGTCGATGAGCTCCAGAAGAACGCCATTCATCTTATTGGGATGAACAAAAGCAAACTCGCAATCCCTGAACTGTCGGGCACCTCCGATAAAGGGGTAGTCCTTTTGCTTTAAATCATCCATGGCCTCACGCGTGTTGTCGACATTAAAACTAATCAGCATGACGCCTTCGCCTCTTTTTTCGATAAATTTGGCAACATCACCATCAGGCGTTGTGGATTCCATCAGCTCAAATCCAACTTCGCCAACCCAATATCTGGCAACCTTAATCTTTTCCGGCTCATCGATGTATGCGTCGTCCGGTTTGGATTTGCCCAAAACCGGTTCCCATACTTTACGTGCTTCATCCAAATCTTTGACCGCAATGCAAATGTGGTCGATTTTATTTACTTTCATCTCTCACCCCCTATTTTGAAATGATCGAATATTTTCGAATGAATATTTATGGAATTCTTTCAATTTTAAATAGGACGGAGCAAAGCGACATCCACAAATATTCAATCTTCAATTTTCAATTCCGGTTAGGTTGTTAAAAAGTGACTTTTGCCAGCGGCACCGTGATGGCATGATCCGGGCATACGCAGCCGCACTCATTGCAATCCTCGCATAGAAACTCGGTGACCACCGGTCGGCCGTCCTGCACCCTGATGGCAACGTCCGGACAGATTTCAACACACAAAGGCTCGGTTAAGCCACCGCACATATTACATTTATCTAAATCAATTTGAGCAGCCATAATTATACTCCTGATAAATCGTTTTGTTCATTTAGATGGTTAGGATCGTTTAATTTTATTAATTTAATGAGTTGATTAAGTTAATTAAGTTAATTAAGTTGATTAAGTTAATTTGACTGCTGAATTATTCCTTTCAACCAATCAACCAATCAACCATACAACTTAATCAACCAATCAACCATTCAACCATTCAACTTAATCAACCACTAATCTAACTATCAACTATTAACTATTAATTATCAACCGGCACCGGAAGCGCTTTTACGCTGCCTTGTATAGTCGCATAACGGTCTCGCCCTGCCCTCTGGCAATGGCTTTTTGCATCTCGATCTTCAAGGAAATATTCATAAACACGCTGACATCCTCTAAAATGGCCTGATACATCCGTTCGCGGCTCAACGCGACTTCTTCCATGGGAACACCGAACTCCTTGGCCCATGAAGGCCAGGGATCTCGGGTGCATTTGATAAAAATCTCATCCGAATTCTCCCCTTTTTCAAGGGTCGCCGAACCGCCATCGGTGATCCAGAGCCCGGCCAGTGCTTTGCCCAGAATCATCATAAACCCTTGTTCGCCTTTTAACCAATTCATACGGGGAAGCAAGCTTTTACCGATATCCCTGCCAAAGACTTCGGCAGCTCTCAAGGCCACATCCTGTGGTTCGGCGCCGTCTCCGGCAAATTCCACCGCAACCTGACGCCACCGATAATACGTTTTTCCAATTTCGTTCTGGGCGCTGTGCATCGCCCTCCAAAGTTTAGTTATTTCTTTTTCGGCATCAACTGGCATGAATTACCTCCTTTTTAGATACGGATCCCGATACGGTAGCCGTCATGGACTGCACTGGAAAGGTTACGCGGAATCAGTGCATCACCGATGACAAACAATTCGATTCCTTCTGACTGAACCGTTTTTTTCAAGCTCTCATTGGATTCTCTTTGGCTCAAAACAATCGAATCACATTGTATGGGCCATTGATATCCGTCGTAAGTTTTTACAACAATACCATCGTCGGTTACCTCCACGACATCGCAATCATTGTAAACCGTAATGCCGTTTTGCCGCATATAGATCATATAGCGCCACTTAAAAGAGGGGTTGACGTCAAATCCGGCGGTTTTGTCTTTGCCGACCAGAGTGACTTTCTTACCCTGTTTGGCCAGGTGCAACGCACATCCAATGCCGGGCTTGCGGTTGCCCCAAACGACCACCTTTTCACCGACATCAGCCTTACCGCTCATAACATCGGCAAGTGTGACCACTTTGCCGGTGTCTGCACCGGCACCCTCAATTGTCGAATAAATCGGGCCGGTCGCCAGCACAACGGTGTCCGGCATTTCGTCTTCAATCAGATCCTCCGTCACTTCGGTTCCAAGATGGAACTCGACCTCGGCTTTTTTGCACATTACCTCCTGGTACTCGACACAAGTCCACAGCTCATCATCTCCATAGGGGGCATTCCTGGCTTCATTCAGGGTCCCACCGATAACATCTCGTTTGTCGTAAACGTGCACCTCATGCCCTCTCTGGGCCGCGACATAGGCACATTCCAGGCCGGCAGGTCCGGCGCCGACGATCATGATTTCTTTTTCTTCTTCCGCCGGAGCAGGATCGGTAAATTCCGGGTTGGCCTCATGGGCACAAACGGGATTAATATAGCAGGTCATGGGCGCGTCTCTGAACAGTCGCGCCAGACAGAGGTTGCAGGCCACACAATGTCGTATTTCTTCTTCATTGCCTTCCAACACCTTCTTGGGCATCAGCGGATCCGCAATCATTGGACGACACATTTCCCAAATATCCAGCTCACCGGCACCGATTTTCTCGTTGGGCAGCTCGGGTTTAAACAACCGGTAGGCCATTTGAATGGGGACATCGACATGCTCCTTGGCCCGTTTGGCTAGATGGACCCAGTTGCCCATTGGGATATCACGGCTGATGACCGGATGGATGGATTCCTGCCAGCCAAGGGTGCAGCTGATATAGTCTATTCCGGCTTCTGCGGCAATTTTATAGGATTCGATCGATTCTTCGGGCGTATTGCCGCGGACGTCATCCAACAATTCTTCCAGACACAGACGGATACCGACCGGTACATCCGGCGGGCAAACCGCTTTAACGCCCTGGATAACCTCGACCACCGCCTGCATTCTGCCGCGAATATCACCGCCATATTCATCCGTGCGGCGATTGGTATAACTGGAAATAAAATTGGAGATCAAATAACCGACAATACCGGATATCTCCATCAAATCAAAACCGGCTTCAATACCCCGTCTGGCTGCGTCAACATGCTGTTGGATCATCTCTTTGACTTCAGCCTTGGTCATTTCGTACATCGGTTTAAAAATTCTAAGCCGTTGGGGTACTGTGGAAGGTCCGTGACCGGATTCGACCTCCACCGCACCGACGCGACCGCAATCCATCAACTGGAATCCCGCAACCGCCCGCTGTTCATGAATAGCATCGGCAATGCGTTTTAAACCGGGGATAAACTTATCATCCCAGGCCGCTGCCTGCCCGACATATCCCTGGCCTTTGCGGGCCTCATCCATGTAAACCCCCTGCATAAAGCACAAACCGCCGACAACACCCTTGGCCCTTTCCCGCATGTAGGCCACACCGGAATCGGTAATGAACCCATCAAGCCCATTCAAATTTTCCTCGGTGGCCGCATACTTGATACGGTTTGGCACAAAGAGATTGCCGATCTCGATCGGCTTGAACAGGTGCGGGTATCTTTTGGCTCCCGGATAGTCCGAATAGTCCCATTCAAATAGTGTTTTTGCCATAATACACCCTCCTCCTAGTTTCAGTGATTTGCCTTAAAAGCATCTATCATAAGTGCGAACGTGTTTTCCAAATTGTCGAAAAGGGAATAGGACATATCTTTTAGCAGCCACCGGCTGATGATATGATCCATCGTTCCCACAAAAATATCCCGGGCCGCCCGGGAGTTGAGATCCGGCTTCATTTCCCCTGACTTACGACCTTCGTCAAATATATCCACCAAATACGAATAAAGATCTTTAACATTTGAATAGACTTCAGTGTTTAAAAAATTGGCATTGGTCTTTAAAAAAAGATAAACAATCTTGGCATCTAAAGGAGATTGTTCAACCCGCCGCATGTACCACCACAGGTATTTACGAAGTTTGTTTACCGATCCTTTGATGCCGAACAATTGTTCATCGAGGTCCCGTAAAAGTTCGGACACCCACAGGTCGGGAATCATTAGAAGCAAATCTTCTTTACCCTGAAAATAATCGTATAAAGCCGCCTCAGACAAGCCCGCCTGTCTCGATATGTCGACGATGGTGGTCTTCTGGTATCCCTGGCCGGCAAACAGCTTCTTCGCGGAATTGATAATACGTTCGCGGGTATGTTCTTTGGAATTATTTTTAGCCATTATGATTGCAGTTCCGCTTTATCGGATTCGGAATTATTTAAATTTATACCTGAATTTAATTTTTTAACTAGCTGTATTTATGTATTATATTATATCCTAATAAAATTAATAATTCTGTTGGAAATTGGTTAAATTATGACCATATCGAATCTGATTCACCAAATTTTAACAGCAATATTCAATTTGAATTTGGTGTTTTTAAATTATTTTTAATTGAAATTAGGTTTATATTATCTTGATATACTTATATATTTTAAAAAAATTGATAATAAATAATAAAAAAACCTAATAGCATTAGGAAACTCGACTGTCAAGTAAGAATGCAGTTTTCGTTGCCAAATCAAGAGAAAATGTATCCCAGAATTGTTTTTCTTCAAGAAATGAACTAAATTTTAGAATAATGAACCATACTTTGATGCATAGGTTGAACTATGAGGGCTGGCAATGAAAAAAATTGTACTCGATACCAATGCTTACACCCGGCTTTTAACAGGTGAAGTATAGATTAGGACTACAAATCAACAACTTTTGACCCGTATGAGAAGTTTAGCTTCTAGCCGAAATCCGCCATCTACTGAATCTATGTCAAGCATTCGCTAATCTCAAACCGTTCCATCTTTTCAAACAGATCTGCGCTATCTTGCATCTTGACGGCCTGCCCTTCACTGGCACGTCTGATATTTGCATTGCTGGGTAGATCCATAAAAATCAGATAGCGTTTCCACTCAAAGCGATGTCGCTGAAGGCTTCAATCTCGGTCTGCAATTTGTCGAATGCGATCAACCCTTGTTTCAGGTGTTCTGGTAATTCCTTATTGGCGGCGCCCACGAGAATGCCTAAAACCATTCCGCGGTGGACGTTATCGCCACCAGCATTTGCGTTGGCAAGAAGCGCGGATTCTACATCAACGTTGTGAACTTTCGCAAAATACAAGAGCAATGGCAAACCATGCTCCGGGTAGCATGCCGTGGCAAACAAATGATTTATCACTGCCAGCTCCGAATCTTCCCGAACGAGTCGGTCCACTTCATACGGTGCGTCGACAAGAAGCGTGTGGTATTTCCACATTTTATGTTTGGGAATATTGCCGGGCCCCTGGTGATCCCGGTAGGCCGCAAATAGCTGCTCACCTGTTATTTGAGGCGGGTGCACGCGTTGCGCATAATCTGAAATCGTCCGGCGCGGCTCCTCGCCTCCCAACAAGGCCTGTAGCAGAGGCACAAGCACGCCCAACGCACTGGTCACATTCTCCGATCGGTGGGTGAGATTTTGATGCTCGATGGCCAATCCCAGACCCTGATAGGCGCTGCCCGCAATCATTGATATGACCAGCGGCCTGATTATGCCGCCGTGGGAACCGATGGACCACACATTGCGTTGCAGCTCGGCGCAGCCATGGGGAGGCAAGCCGCAGGAGTAATTCTCGAACCACCGGCGAATATAGATTTCACAGTACGGATCGCGGTTTCTGCCAGGCGTTGTCATATGCGCGATGAAATCTTCGATGAATGCATTTGGATCATAGCGGCCGCAACGGACCACCGATCGCATCAACACGCGGACAACATGAGCGGCCAGGGTGTTTTCACCTGCCTTGAGCCCATGGTGGTAATGATAGCGATCCGCTAGTCCGGGAACGGGATTCCCATGGGCCTTTTCCCGTTCGGTGCTTCTGATTTCAATCGCGCTGTAGCTAGTACGGTAGAAGCGGGCATGCTCATGCAGGATATCGAAAGCCCGTCCCTGGCGCTTGGCGGCCTCAACATCCGGATGATAGGCCATCCCCACCATAAAGCTTTCGAGGTGGGGATGAGGGGGCTCCTGATAGTCCCGAATTCCGCCATCAAAGACCTTTCGAATGTTATCAATGCTGTA
Source organism: uncultured Desulfobacterales bacterium (assembly GCA_945787595.1). The sequence goes on from CALZJV010000335.1 coordinate 13,426, forward strand.
ATACCAATGGGCGGGCATGGCCAAGGCGTCCCCGATAAAAAGGCCCCATAAAGCATTTTGCAGGCGCCGCCGGGACTCGATTGTTATCTGTTTATTTGGCATCTTAATTCACCTCTTGACGGAGTAAACCCATTCTAAGTGTTCAGCGTTTTAGACAAAAACCGGACTCAGTTTGCCAGAAGATCCACCGCCATAAATATTACCGAACAGCAATCATGCGGATTTGAAAACTGAGATCAAATCAAAAACCTTATGCATCCCCAAATGCTCGAAAAAACGGGTGGACCCATAGATCACATTTGGAACCTGTTTGTCTGGCGCGGCAACTGCCAGATCGTCCAAAAATGAGACTTGGAACACACAGGCATTTTGGGCACCGGGAATATGTCGGCTGGCAAAATGCTCCGGGGATAACAGATCTATTAAAACCGTTTCAGGTTTTTCGGTTAAAAGGGCTTTCAAATCACCGGCGGCCACTATACTTTGGTCAAATTTTGAGTTCAAAGCTTCTCCTTTCTATGAAGCATTTTGCATTAATAATGAGTATAATAATAACAGCCGTTCTGTTATGTCAAATAATCACAACTAAAAATCTTTCACAATATATTGTGGTACTGCTCACTGGTGGTAAAATGGGGGATATAGTTCGTATAAATTTTTTCCGGATTGATTTTTGAAGGTGGATTCATATAACAAAATACGATATGAGTAAATATGAAATTCTGGTAAGCCATGCAAACGTCAAAAGAAGGAGAAATACATGGATAAACCTAAAGAACAAATTAACCGGGAGGTTGAATCTTTGGCTGATGACTTATTTGCTGTCAGTGATTTTTTATTGGCAAACCCGGAAATTGCGTATCAGGAGTTTAAAGCCTGTGATTATTTAAGCCGTATGCTGGAACAAAAGGGATTCGAAGTGGAAAAGGGCGTTGGCAATGTGGAGACGTCATTTTTGGCCCGCCCGGCTGATTGCCGCCCGTCCCGGCCCACGGTGGCCCTGCTGGCTGAATATGATGCATTGCCCAAAATCGGTCACGGCTGCGGCCACAACCTGATTGCCGCTGCCAGCCTGGGCCTGGGAGCGGTGGTGGTTCTGCGTCGCATTTTGGGAGATGAGGCGGGTGGACTGGCACTGGTGGGCACGCCGGCCGAGGAAGGCGGCGGTGGAAAAGTACGGCTGGCTGAATCCGGTGTTTTCAATGAGATGGACGCCGCCATGATGTTTCATCCCGGCTCGACCAATATCCCCGGAAAAGGGATGCTGGGCCGCATTAAATTTAAAATGGAATTTTTCGGGCGTACCGCCCATGCTTCCGGTTCGCCCGACAGGGGCATCAACGCCCTGGATGCACTGGTTCTTGCCTACAGCGGCATCAACGCATATCGGCAGCATCTGCGGCCTGATGGGCGAATCCACGGAATCATTACCCATGGCGGCGATGCGCCCAATATCATCCCGGATTATGCCGCCGGTCTATTTTATGTACGCGCTGGCAGCCGCGCCTATCGGGACAAGCTTCTCGAGCGAGTAAGAAAATGCGGGCAGGGTGCGGCCCTTGCCACAGGTGCCGAATTCAAACTTGAAATCTATCAGCCCCTGCTCGACCCGGTGAAACGCAATCCTTCTCTGGAGGCCATATTAAAGAGCAACATGACGGCCCTGGGAATTAGCATTGATGAAGATGACGGCCGCCGGGGTTCGTCAGACATGGGCAATCTCAGCCACTACCTGCCGGCAATTCACCCTTACCTTGCCATTGTGGAGCCTGAAATCCCAGGCCATTCTGCCGAATTTCGC
>CALZJV010000336.1 GCA_945787595.1 uncultured Desulfobacterales bacterium
GTGTGATTGATGAAGACCCACATTGAGTGGAACAGAACCGGCATGATACATGCTCAGGGTAATATTCCCCAAGTTGGCTTTAGGTGAAATATAATGACTGACGCCCTTAAGCCTTTCCTCGGGAATTTTATACTTTTCAGCTTTTCTTCTGGATTCTTCAAAATCCAGGCTACCACACGCCATCACATCCAAAATGTCGAATTTCTGACATGTTTTAAGATAGATATCGCTGATGACACCAGTTCCTATCAGGCCAACACGAAATTTTTTCATACACAGTTCTCCCTGAAATGACTACTGCAACATCGCTGCTTTCCCGTTAAGATTTTGTAAACGGTACTTTAAAGTGAATCGACCTGCGCCATCAAGGGCGGATATCGCAGGCGTCAGAGGTGTCGGGCCATTTCCGATTTTTCATTCCTAAAACAGGTGATCAGAAGGCGATAAAACATATAAATAGTGGTGGTTAGCCAATCTCTTTCTAACCCAAATACCCGAAATTCCGTGGAAGCCACAATACAATATCCGGTACCAAAATGAGCACAAAAAGAGCGGCGACCAGTACAATGATAAAAGGCCAGATTTCACGGATCATCTCTCCCAGTTGTATACCCGTTACCGCGTTGATAACGAATAGCAACATTCCGAAGGGCGGCGTAATCAGTCCGATCATGGTATTGATGACGGCAATCACGCCGAAATGCACCAGATCGATGCCAAGGGTGCTGCAGGCGGGAATGAACAGCGGCAAAATCACTAGGATAATCGTCGTGGCTTCCAGCAATGCACCAAGGGCGAGCAGCAGCACGTTCACGCCAATAATGAAAACAAGCGGATGAACGTCGAGGTCCACAAGGGTTCCGGCAAGCCGATTGGGGATGTTCTCCGATGCGACCACGTAATTCAGGATCAGGGCACCGGCAATCCAACGCATAGGCGGCGGCAACCGCGGCACCTTCGGTGGGTGTGGTTACACCGCCATAGATACCCCAGAGCAGGATAACCGGCATCATGAGCGCCGGAAAAGCGTTCAATGTCATTCCCGGCATTTTTTTTAACGGTATCGGATCATCCTTTGGCATGTTGCGGCGAGTCGCGATCACAGCATTGAGCGCCATCAGAACAGCACCTATGAAAAGGCCGGGCAGGATGCCACCCAGAAACAGGTAGCCGATGGATTGATCGGAAATGAGCGAATACATCACCATGGGGATCGAGGGGGGGATAATCGGTCCGATGGTCGCCGAGGCGGCCGTAATGGCGGCGGCATAGCCCGCAGGGTAGCGCCCGCCCTTGGTCATCATATTAATGATGATCTTGCCGATTCCGGCAGCGTCAGCGATTGCCGAACCGGACATGCCGGAAAAAATCAATGAAGCGACCACATTCACATGCCCCAGTCCACCGCGGAAGCGGCCCACACAGGCGACGCACCACGCCAGCAGCCTATCGGAGATTGTACCGGCGTTCATGATGTTTGCGGCCGCTATAAACAGCGGTACGGCAAGCAGGACAAAGCTGTCATATAAACCCCAGAGGGCTTGTTCTGCGGCCAAAGCGATGTCCTGTCCCCCAACTGCCAGATACACTAATCCCGCCAGAATGGTCGAATGACCGATCGGCGTGCCGATTCCTGCAAAAAACAGCAGTGTGGCCAGGCACAGGGCGAATTCAAGGCTCATGATCCATCTCCTTCTGGTTTACCTTCCGAAATGTCCTCAGGATCACCATGCCGCACGATCCTGACGAACCGCCAGGCATAAGCCACAACAGCGGTGATGATAAAGATCGCGTAGATGCTGAAAACCGTGCGCATCGGAATTTTTAGAATGGCACTTTTTTTGATTTTCAGAAAGTCAATCCAGTCCCATGTGGGGTAAAACGACGCTGCCAGACCGATCACGATGGCGGCCGACCCGAGCAAAGCAAGAATCCGCCGCGTGCCCGGCCTAACGGCACGGTAGAGAACGTCGAACGTGACGTGCTCGTCATGTCCGACAACAAAGGCGCATCCCCAAAAAACGAGCCACACCCAGAGCGTCAGGCAAAGCCAAAGGGTTCGTTCATTACATACCGCGAAAAGATCTGCAGAACGAAGGTGAGGAATATGGCGGCAAGCATCGCTGCCACCACGCCCTCGGCTCCTTTAAGGAGCCATTTTTTCAGAATTTTTATCCCTTGCACCTGTTGACCCCTCCAATCAGTTTTATGGAACGCGACTGTGGCGCTCCTATTCAAAAAGTCTATCCGCCTATTTTTTTGCGGACTAAAATTCTTCCTATTCCTAACTTGAATTCATCCCGCGCTGAAAGACTCGCCGGCGAGGAGTTCGGCGACTCGACTGAGAACTGCAAGTGAGCCTCAATCGAGTCGTAGAGGAGTATTCAAATTTAAAGTGAGTTGATCTTTTCCAGCAGACCTTCAGGCCAGGATTTGGCAAACTCCGACTTCAAATACATTTCTTGAGCGCGCTTCCGGAACGCATCCAAGTCGGGCTTGTAAACCTTCAGTCCCTTTTCTTTAAGGAAAGAAATCAGCTCTTCTTCCAGTGCAAGTTGTTTCAGACGTCCGAATTCTGCAGCCTCGTCTGCAGCCGCCTGTACTGTGGCCTGCTGCTCGGGGGTCATCTTGTCCCAGACTTTCTTGGAGATTGCGATGTAGTTCAAGTCAACCAGATGTGAGGTCAGGATGATTTGTTTTGTAACTTCGTAGAACTTCTTGTCAACCACGGTCGGCAGCGGGTTGTCCTGACCATCGATCGCACCAGTTTGCAAGCCGGTGTAAACCTCGGCAAAGGCCATCGGAGTCGGGCTTGCACCCAGTGTTTTGCCCAGGAACTGCCAGGCGTCGGTGCCGGGCATACGCAGGTTCACACCCTTCAAATCCGCAGGTGTCATGACCTTCTGATCGGTGCGCAGGTTGACATGGCGCGCACCGAAATACATGACAGACAGCAACTTCATATTTAATTCGTCTTCGACCTTTTTCTTGAAAGGATCCATCAGCGGATCTTTGAAAACGGCAACCTGGTGTTCTGCGTCACGGTGAACATACCCGGTGGCGAAGATTGAAAACTCCGGGAAGAAAACGGCCAGTTCCTGCGCCGAGGCAAGCGCCATTTCCAGATTGCCGCGCGCAATCGCCTCCAGCTCGGTGCCCTGTTTGAATAGTGATGAGTTCCAATGCGGTTCATAATCAGCGAATTCTGAAACGGCAGGTCCAAATTTTTCGTCCAGTGCAATGGCGCGCGTGCCGGTTGGTGAACCGGAACCGGCCATGCGCAGCTTAATTTTTTTGTCTGCAAGACTCTGGCCTGCCAAGCCAAAGACCAGCGCTGCTGAAAGCAGTATCGATATTACAGTTCGACGTGAAAGTAAGTTTCCCATTGTGTATCCTCCTTTTGTTAAAGTTAATAGATGGCGATGACCGATAAGGCCTACGCCGATCACAGCGATTTTTACTGGCGAATCCATGGTGTCATCTACTTATTACCCTTTTCCATTTGTAAACCGTTGGTGCTCCAGGACACGTTTCATGCGCCCCGGAAGGGCGCGGTCCAGGGTGTTTTCCAGAAATGCAACCGCCTCACAGAGCATCCTCAAGTCGATACCGGTTGAAATGCCCATGGTTTCGAACATGTTCACGGCATCTTCGGTGGGAACATTGCCCGCCGCGCCTTTTACAAACGGGCATCCCCCCAGACCTCCGGTACAGACATCAAAAGTGCGCACACCGGCTTCATAACCGCTGAACAGGTTGGCCAGTCCCAAACCACGCGTATCGTGCAGGTGAAGCGAAATGAGAACATCGGGATATTCTTTTTTGAATACCTTTACCATGTGCCGGATCGACCAGGGATCGGCCATACCGGTGGTATCGGCCAGGTTGATTTCTCTGGCACCGGACTGAATCATTTTTTCAGCCGCGTTGAGTACCGCGGTTTCGGCAATCTGCCCCTCATACACGCAGCCAAAAACGCACTGCAGTCCGGCGCGGACGTCCAGACCGGCGGACAGGGCTTCTCCAATAAGCTGTGTCATGGATGCAAGGGCTTCGGCTGCCGATCGACGGGCGTTTTTGCGGCTGTGGGTGTCGCTTACCGAAACCGACATGCTCACGTGCGGTACACCGCTTTTCAGTGCCCGCTCCAATCCTTTGTCATTCAATATCAGCGCCGACACAACGGTGTCTTCCTGTTTGCCGATGGTTCGAATCAGTTCATCAGTATCGGCCATCTGGGGTACAACCTTCGGATGGACGAACGAGCCCACCTGAATTCGCTTTATTCCGGCACTTTTTAACATCCGGTAAATTTCAAGCTTTTCCTCGAGGGAAAAAATACGTGACTCCATTTGAAGTCCGTCACGAAGTGCTTCGTCCTCAAAAACAATCACTTCTCTGGTTGGATCTAAACTCATCGTATTTCCGGTGGTCGAATCTTTTCCAATAATTGAATCGTAGGTAAATTGGAATATCAAACTCTAATATCATTTAAATATACGGTGAGCTGTTATATTAACAGTTCAGTCCGTACTCATATGGGATACCTTTTTCCCCGGTGAGTAGATATCCAGAATGTTCCAGTGGCCGGTGGTGGGCACCGGGTTGTTGATCATCGGCACGTCCAACACCACCGGTTTGTCCATGGCAATGGCCTCCATCAGGGCCGGCTTGAATTCGGCTGCCGTCTCGATACGGATGCCTTCAACACCGTAGGCCCTGGCAACGGTAGCGTAGTCAGGCGAGGTCGACTGACCGTCCTTTTCGAAAACCGTTCCGTGGGTCGTATCGTAGTGAGCCTTTTCCAGACCGGCAATCGTGCCGAAGGCGTTGTTGTTCATGATCAGCCATATAACGGCGATGTCGTCATGGCGGGCCGTGGCAAGCTGGGCCGGGTTCTGGCCGAATCCGCCATCTCCGATCAGGGCGATCACCACCTTGTCCGGTCTGGCTATTTTTGCGCCAATGGCTGCCGGCCCGCCAAACCCCATGGTGGCATACCCCCCGGGTATGAGGATGCTTCCCGGTTCAAATACAGGGAATTGCTGCCCGACCCCGTTTTTGTTCCAGCCCACGTCGGTGGTGATGATGGCATCGCGCGGCAGAACTTCACGCACTTCAGCCAGAATGCGCTCGGGCATCATGGGAAATGCATCGCTTCGCTCCATTTCCGTATTGCTCTGCTTGAATGCTTCCCGGTTATCGGCCATTTCCTGCTTCAGGGCATCGCGCTGGATACCTTGCGGAACGATTTTCTGTGCCGCCTGCAGCAGCACCTCGAGTGCCTGTTTCAGATCCGCGACAACACCGATCTCGACCGGATAGTTACGTCCGATTTCAGCGGGTTCGATGTCGATCTGAATGAGTTTGGTCTTCGGGATATCAAAGGTGTACTCTGGATACCAGGAACTGCTGTCCGCTTCTTTGAACCGGGTCCCGAGCGCCAAAATTACATCCGCATTTCGACAGGAATCATTGATGTACTGCGTCCCCCAGAAACCGGTCATGCCGAGGATAAAGGGATGATCATCGGGCAGGGCACCCTTGCCCATAAGACTGTGGGCGACCGGGAGGTTGAGATGATCGACCAGCTTTCTGAGTGCATCGGCGGCATCGGCAAGCACCACGCCGCCCCCGGCATAAATCAACGGCTTTTGGGCGGCAACCAGATGATTGACGATCTCTTCAGCGGTGGCTTCATCCATCGAAGGCTTTCTGAGCACCTTGGCATTGTGCTGCTGGCGATCGAACAGATCGACATCCACTTCTTTGGAGAAGATATCCATGGGTACGTCAACCAGCACCGGCCCGGGCTGGCCGCTTTCCGCCAGCTGAAAGGCCTTTTCAATAATCTCCGGGAATAGTTCCGGACGCTCGACCCGCCAGGCCCGCTTAACAAACGGCCGGTAGATTTCGTACTGCGCCCCGTCGGCATGCAGGTTCACCTCCTGATGGGGATGCTTTCCGTAGTAGTGGCTGGGCACATCGCCGGCGATCACGACCATGGGGATACAGTCCAGAGCCGCATTGGCGACGCCAGTGGACGCATTGGTCAGCCCCGGTCCCAGGTGGCTTAGCACGACCGCGGCCTTGCCGGTAACCCGCGCGTATCCATCGGCCGCATGGGCGGCGATCTGCTCGTGGCGGACGTTGACAAACTCAATCGAGCTCTTTTCCATGGCGGACAGCACGGCAATATTGGTGTGCCCGCAGAGCCCGAAAACATGCTTGATCCCCCGGTTCTCCAGATATTTTATCAGTTGATGGGAAACAAGATCTTTCATAAGATCCTCCGGTAGGTTTGAAACTGGAAATTTAAACTCCGAATTTTAGTTCACTTTTACAATGTTTCCGTGTTGTAGAACTCGCCGAACAGCTCCTCGTCGTCGGGCTTGTCCTCGGGGATTGTCCGGGCGACCCAGGTGTAGTTCAGGTAATGCTTCAGGGAAATATTTTCGCCGGTGATGTTGCCTGCCCACACCCCACACCCCATGCTCGAGGTCATGGGCATGCCGTTGTTGAAAGCGCCTGCATTCGCTTTGGACTGCGGCTGTCTGACCATCATCCTGCTGACCGGCGCGGTCAGCGCAAGCTGGTGAATATGCTCGTCGTTGAACGAATAGATCCCGCAGGAATGGCCTCTGCCCTGGATCGAATAGATCCGGGTCACCATGTCAAGAGCGTTTTCGAAACCGGCGTATTTGAAAATGGATAGGAAAGTGCCCAGCTTCTCCGTGGAAAACGGAAAATCCTTACCGATATTCTCCTCCTGAATAATTAGAAATTTCCTGTCGGCAGGGAGGGCGAAGCCTACTTTCTCCGCGATCATGCTGGCCTTACAGGCAATGGTATCGATGGTCCGATGGCCATCCTGCCACAGGACGGGTTCGAGTTTTTTCTTTTCCTCATCCGAAACCAGATAGCCCCCCTCTTTTTGCAACTGCTCGAGAAAGGCGTCGTATATGGTCGCCTCGACAATCAGGTTGCCATCGGCCGAACAGCCGGATCCGAAATCGGACATCTTGCTCAGCATGGTGTTATGGGCCGCCTCTTCAATGTCAGCAGTCTCGTCGATGACCATGGTCGAATTGCCCTGACCGGCTGCATAGGCGGGTTTGCCGGAGCTGTGAGCCTCTTTGGCCATGGCCGGGCCACCGGTGGCAATGGTTAGATCGCAGATGGCCATCAGTTCCTGGGCCAGTGGAATCGAAGGTTTTTCGGCACAGACATAGACATCCTCGGGCAACCCTATTTTCCGCAAAGCCTCCCGCATCACCCGCACTGTCTCGAAAGAGGTTTGTTTGGCCCTTGGATGGGGGGAAAATACGACGGCGTTCTTTGCCTTCAGGGCATAGATACCCATGCCGGGAGGGGTGAGGGCCGGATTGGTGGTGGGTACCAATGCGGCCATAACTCCTACCGGCTTGGCGTATTTCACCAGCCCCTTTTCAGGAATTTCTTCGACGATACCCACACTTTTCTGACGCAGGGCATCCCTGAGTATTCCCTTGATCTTGAACCGTTTGTTCGGCCGTCCTTCCCAGTCGCCCAGCCCGCTTTCCTCGACACCCATGCGGGCCAGCCGGGTGAACGTCTTTTCATTGGAGGTGGCCCAGCCGACCGCCTGAATCGCCCGGTCAACCGCGGCCTGATCCAGGTTGGCGATCTGGCGCTGGGCCGCTTGCGCCCGTTCGAGCAGTTCTTGTGCGTACTGTTTTTCTTCCTCCGTAATGGGTCGTGGCATCGATCTTTCTCCTTATACTTTAAATTAATAGAACCATGTTCTGTTATGCCGAATATACGACCGATTTATGTTTGTCAACAAAAAAATTCTATTTATCAGATTTTAATTCTGTTATTGAGACAAAACGTGAATGCCGTGCCAATAAAACCGCTGCAGGCGCCGAGCATACTTCATGTTCATGATTAAAGCATTAATCATGCATTGGTCGCCATCTTTTCCCAGCCCGGCACCTGCATCCGAAGCAGGATGAATCGAGAATACGATCAGAAAGCGCTTGGCCTATGGTTCTGGGTATTGTATTGAATAGCACGTTGTTCTGCAGGATAGAACATTATCGTTTTTGAATCCTGTTCTGAAAACTTTCGGAGCCTAAACACATGCAAAACCAATTTTCATTGGCACATCTGACGATACTCGGATGTACGCCGCCGGAGATGATCCGCAAGACAAAGGCCGCTCTCTACGAGACAGACATCAAACTCCTCGATATCGAACTGGCGCGCATACTTGCCGATAGAGACCCCAAAACGTATGTGCCCGCGATGGAAGCCGCGGCCGAGTTAGGAACGCGTCATGTCATTTCCAGTGCCTGGAGACAGCCAAGCAATATCTTGATAATCACAGAGGTATGCGCTAAATTCAGCCAGATAGATATGGCATGTGCATCTTTATAACATCGAAGCAATCTTTAAACCTATTTCAAGTCCAGCTGGGAAAACAGCTTTTCTCTCATGACATCAACCGGTGCCTTGCGACCGGTCCATAATTCGAACTGGGCGACACCCTGGTACAGAAGCATATACGTGCCGTCGACCGTCTTGCATCCGGCCTGTTTGGCTTCACGCAGTAGCCGAGTCTCTAAAGGCGCATATACGACGTCCATGACCGCCTGAATATTTTCCAGCACCGTTTTAGGCACCGGTGTTGTATCAACATTCGGCGTCATACCGACGGAAGTGGCATTCACCAGCGCATCAACTTTCAAATCCTTTATCTCTGCAAGAGGATAGCATTCGCAATTCAGGTCC